>NZ_BCAZ01000048.1:0-44554 GCF_001320205.1 Pseudomonas sp. NBRC 111123 | reverse complement strand
CGCTCGATCTCATAGGCGCCACCTCGCTATCGACGAACACTGCTGCCCCTCATAGGCGCCATCTCGCTATCGACGAACACTGCTGCCCCTCATAGGCGCCACCTCGCTATCGACGAACACTGTTGCCCCCCAAACACCCCCCAGACATTTTGCCCCCGCCCCAGCATCAAATCGCCCCCAAACCCCAGCAAAATCAACCCCTTGAACCCGGCACAACTCCTGCAACAGGCCTTTCACAGCCCAGTCCCCGCAGGAGCGCCCTTGAACACACCCATCCTTCCCCTGATACCGCTCTGCGCCGCACTGGCCTTGCTCGGCTGCGAAAAAGCCGGGCAGCACACCGCGCAAAGCACAACGCCACAGCAGGGCGGCACCCTGGTCTACGCGACCGACCGCGAGCCCACCTGCCTGGACCCCCACGTGGCCGGCGACATGCCCCAGGTGTTCGTGGCCCAGCAGTACCTCGACTCGCTGGTTTCGATGGACAGCCAAGGCCAGATCGGCCCCTGGCTTGCCAGCCGCTGGGAAGTCTCCCCAGACGGCCTGCGTTACACCTTCCACCTGCGCCGCGACGTGCACTTCACCGACGGCACCCCCTTCAATGCCGACGCGGTCAAGGCCAACCTCGACCACATGGCCAACCCCAAGACCCAGTCCAGTACCGCAGGGGGGTACATCCGCCAGTACCGCGGCACCAAGGTCCTTGATCCTTACACCGCCGAGGTCACCTTGGCGACGCCATACGCCGCGTTCCTCGAAGTCCTCGCCCAGGGCTTCCTCGGCATCCAGTCACCCACCGCGCTGCAGCGCAGCCGCGACGAGAACTGCGAAAGCCCGGTAGGCAGCGGGCCGTTCAAGGTGGTGCGCTGGGACCGGCAGAACCAAGTGGAACTGGTGCGCAACCCGGACTACAACTGGGCGCCGCCGACGGCGCAGCATCAAGGCCCGGCCTACCTCGAACGCATCGTCTGGAAGTTCATCCAGGAACCCTCGGTGCGCTTCGCCTCGCTGCAGGCTGGTGAGGTCGACGTGATCGAAGCGCTGCCGCCAGAGTCCCACGAGGCGGCACGGCGCAACCCCGACGTCGACCTGATCATCGCCCAGCGCCCGGGCAACCCCACCAACGGTACCTTCAACCTGCGCCGGGCGCCGTTCGACGACAGCCGCGTGCGTGAGGCCTTCGTGCGTAGCGCCGATGTCGAGGGTGCGCTCAAAAGTGTCTACTTCGGCGAGTTCCCCCGCGCCGGTGGCCCGCTGAGCATGGCCACGCCGTTCTACAGTGGCGACTTCGAGCACAGCCAGGACTACGACCCGGCCCGCGCCGCCAAGCTGCTCGACGAAGCCGGCTGGACCGGCCGCGACAACGAGGGCTACCGCACAAAGAACGGCCAGCGGCTGCGCGCCGTCGTGCTGATCGGTGCGCGCACGCCGCCGTCGGAGCTGACCCTGTGGGAACAGGTGCAGGCCACCACCCGCCAGGCTGGCCTGGAGCTGGTGCTCGACCAGATGAGCGACGCCCAGGTCACCGCTCGCCAGGCCGCCTGGGACTACGACATCCGCATCGGCTACTGGAACACCAACACCCCCGACGTGCTGCGCATCATCTTCACCAGCGCATTCGTGCAACCGGCCGGGGTCGGCGGCTACCACCAGAACTCCTCCGGCTACGCCGACCCCGGCTACGACGCGTTGCTTGACAGCGCCCTGGCCACCCAGGACGCCGACCAGCGCCGTCAGCACTACTTCAAGGCGCAGCAACAGGCCGCCGAGCGCTACCTGCAACTCACCACCTACCCGCAGAGCACGCGCCTGGGCATCTACAAGACCGCCCACGGTGTGCGCCTGGAGCCTTCGCTGGCGGTGACCTACCTCTATGACGCATGGGTGAACAAATGAGTACGACGACACTGGCGATAAGCGACCCGCGCCGCGAACGCCTGGCCGCCCTGGGCCGGCGCGCTGCCGTCCGGCTGGGCGGCGGCGTGCTGGTGCTGTGGGCAGTGGCGACCCTGACGTTCTTTGCCCTGCGCCTGATGCCAGGTGACCCGGTGCTGGCGATTCTCGGTGGCCCCAGCGCCAACCCGACGCCGGAAGCGATCGAGGCCGCCCGCGTCGAGTTCGGCCTCGACCAGCCATTGGCGGTGCAATACCTGTTCTACCTTGGGCGCCTGCTGCACGGTGACCTGGGTGTGTCCTACTCGCAGCACTTGCCGGTCACCCGCGTGCTGCTCGAACAGGGCGGGGCAACGCTTGAGCTGACCATCGCCGCGTTGGTACTGGCCTGGCTGCTGGTCCTGCTGCTGACGGTGGTCACTGCCGGGCGTGGCCGGGTGGTGGGCGGCATCGCGTCGCTGGCCGAAACCCTCAGCGCGGCCTTGCCGCACTTCTGGCTTGGCGTGGTGCTGCTGGCCGTGTTCGCCTTCGGCCTGCGCTGGTTCCCGCCTGCCGGTAGCGACAGCTTTGCCAGCCTGGTGCTGCCGGCGTTCTCGCTGGCGATTCCGTTGGCCGGCTTCATTGCCCAGGTCACTCGCGAATCCCTTGAGCTGACCCTCGAACAACCCTTCGTGCTCACGGCTCGCACACGGGGGCTCAGCGACCTGGCCGTGCGCTTTCGCCATGCCCTGCGCCATGCCTTGCTGCCTGGCGTTTCGCTGTCGGGCTGGGCCATCGGCGCGTTGATCAGCGGTGCGGTGGTGTGCGAGGTGATCTTCTCGCGCAAGGGCATCGGCCGGCAGCTGTACCAGGCGGTGCAGGCCCAGGACATGCCCCTGGTGATCGGCATCAGCCTGGTGGTGGCGGCCGGTTACGTACTGGCGAACATTCTGGTCGACCTGCTGTACCAGTGGATCGACCCACGGCAACAGGAGGCTGCAGCATGACTGACCTGACACTTGAACGAACCCTTGCGCCATTGCGTCGCCAGCGCCAGTGGACGCTGCCGCCACTGGGCGCCAGCCTGGCGATCCTGTTTCTGTCGGCGTTGATCCTGGCCGCGCTGGCCCCCGGCCTGTTCACCCGCATCGACCCGCTGGCCATCGTCCCCCGTGATGCGTTCCAGCCGCCCAGCTGGGCGCACTGGCTGGGTACCGACCAGTCAGGCCGGGACATCTTTGCGCGGATCATTCACGGCGCGCGGCAAAGCCTGCTGATCGGCGTGGCGGCCACCGCCATTGCCATGGCCATCGCCATCACCCTCGGTTTGCTCAGCGGCCTTGGCGGCGCGCGGGTGGACCGCGCGCTGGGCTGGTTGCTGGAAGTGCTGTTCGCCTTCCCCAGCCTGGTGCTGGCGCTGTTGTTCGTGGCGGTGTTCGGCAGCGGCGTCGGCCCGCTGATCGTCGCCACCGGGCTGGGGGGTGCGCCGGGCTATGCGCGCATGGTGCGCGGCCAGGTGCTGGCAGTGCGCAACGCCGGTTACATCGAGGCGGCGCGGGCATTGGGGCACCCGACCTCGCGCATCGTCCTGCGCCAGTTGCTGCCAAACGCGATGCGGCCACTGGTGGTGACGCTGACCATGGGCGTGGGTCAAGCCATCGTCTGGGCTTCGGCGCTGAGCTTCCTCGGCTTGGGCGCCAGGCCCCCTGCGCCGGAGTGGGGGACCATGTTGTCCATGGGCCGCGACTTCATCGCCAATGCCTGGTGGCTGACCTTTTTCCCAGGCCTGTTCATCGTCCTCACCACCTTGGCCACGACAGTGACTGGCCGCTACATCCAACAACGCCTGGAGGGCCGCCAGCCATGAACGACAAGACCCTGATCGTCGAAGGCTTGAACGTGGCCTTCGCGGGCCAAAGTGTGGTGCGCGACCTGTCCTTCACCTTGCCGGCGGGGCGCTGCGTGGCGTTGGTCGGCGAGTCCGGTTCGGGCAAGAGCGTCAGTGCCCGCAGCCTGGTTGGCCTGGCCGGCGCCAAGGCGCAGGTGAGCGCCCGTCAGCTGAGTTTTGCCGGGCATGACCTGCTCGACCTAGGCGAGCGCCAGTGGCGCGAGGTACGCGGCAAGGACATCGGCTTCGTGCTGCAGGATGCGCTGGTTTCGCTCGATCCGTTGCGGCCGGTAGGCAAGGAAGTGCTCGAAGTGCTGCAGACTCACCGCTACGGCGACCGTCAGTTGCGTGCTGCGCGGGTGCACGAGTTGCTTGAGCGGGTAGGTGTGCCCGACGTCGAGCTGCGCGCTCGCCAGCGGCCCGGGCAATTGTCCGGTGGCCTGCGTCAGCGCGCATTGATCGCCAGTGCCCTGGCCCTGGACCCTGCGCTGGTGATCGCCGACGAGCCGACCACTGCACTGGACGCCACGGTGCAGGCGCAGATCCTCGAGGTGTTCCAGCAGATCAAGGCCCGCGGCGCCTCGCTGCTGATCATCAGCCACGACCTGGCGGTGGTTGCGCAACTGGCCGACGACGTGGTGGTGCTGCGCCACGGTGACGTGGTGGAGCAGGGGCCGATGCAGCAGGTGCTGCGCCAGCCGCGCCACCCCTACACCCGGGCCCTGCTGGCCGCGGTGCCCGCCGAACACCCGCGTGGCAGCCGGCTTTCACCGGAGCGGGCAGGCGTGCGCCGTGAGCCGCGTGCGCGCGCTCACTGTGATGTGCTGCTGGAAGGGCGTGGCCTGGGCAAGCGCTATCTTGGCCCGGACGGGCTGGTTCGCCAGGTGCTGCAAGGTGTCGACTTCACCCTGCGCGCCGGGCGCACCTTGGGCATCGTCGGCGAATCCGGTTCGGGCAAGACCACGGTGGCGCGCATTGCCCTCGGCCTGTTGCAGCCGGACCAGGGTGAAGTGCTGTACCGCGGCCAGCCGTGGAACCGCCCGGCCAATGCCGTAAGCGAAGCCGTGCGCCGGCCGTTGCGCCGCGAGATCAGCGTGATCTACCAGGACCCACTGGGCTCGTTCGACCCGCGCTGGAGCGTGGCGCACATTCTTGATGATGCCTTGCAGGTGGCCGGTATCGAAGCGGCGGCCCGGCCGGCGCGGATTGCCGTGCTGCTGGGCCAGGTGCGCTTGCCGGCTGAGCTGGCCCAGCGCCGGCCATTGCAACTGTCCGGCGGCCAGCGTCAGCGAGTGGCGATCGCCCGGGCGATTGCCAGCGAGCCGAAGGTGATCATCTGCGATGAACCGGTTTCGGCCCTGGACGTGTCGGTGCAGGCCCAGGTGCTCGATCTGCTGGCTGATCTGCAGGACGAGCTGGGCCTGGCTTACCTGTTCATTTCCCACGACCTGGGGGTGATCCGCCATGTCAGCGACGACGTGCTGGTGATGCGCCACGGCCAGGTGGTGGAGCAGGCACCGGTCGAGCAATTGTTCGACCGCCCGGCCCACGCATACACCCGACGGCTGCTTGGCGCGGTACCACGCCTGCCCGGCAGCGGCACCGCCCTGGTGGTGCCACCGCTGGACCTGGAACACGAAGCCTTCGACCTGTTCGACGAAACCCGCCTCTGGAAAATCGCGATCTGATGACTGCTCAATTTCCCAGCGCTGGTGCGATCCCCTGTGGGAGCGGGTTTACCCGCGAAGCAGGCAACGCGGTGCATGGCACCGGCTTCGCCGGTGTTCGCGGGTAAACCCGCTCCCACAAGGGCGGGCGTCTCATTTTTGAAAGCTGCATTTAAAGGACTGAACCATGACCACATTTCAACGTTTCCCAGCCCAGGCTCCTGCCGCCCACATCGCAGAACTGAAGGCCCGCATCGTCGCCTTGTTGCCAGCCATCGGCGCAGGCGCCGCACAACGCGAGCGCGAACGCCAGCTGCCCCACGAAGCCATCGGCCAACTGGCGGCTGCCGGGCTTTACACCGTGCGTATCCCGACCCAGTACGGCGGCCCTGGCGGCAGTGTCAGCGATGTGATCGAACTGCTGCTGCAGGTCGCTGCAGTCGACTCCAACGTCGCCCAGGCCCTGCGCCCGGGCTTTGCCTTCGTCGAAGGCCTGTTGGCCGCACAGGGCGAAGGCGCCGAGCAAGAGCGCGAGCGCTGGTTTGCGCGATACCTGCAAGGCGCGGTGATCGGCAATGCCGGCTGGGAACTGGGCGGTGCCAACGGCTCCATCGCGGCACGGCTGGTACGCGAGGGCGAGCACTACCGCGCCAACGGCAGCAAGTTCTACAGCACCGGCGCCTTGTTCGCTGATTACGTCAGTGCCGTGGCCCTGGACGAGAACGAGCAGCCGGTGTCGTTCATCCTGCCGCGTGACCGCGAGGGCCTGGAGCTGGTCGACGACTTCGACGCCATGGGCCAGCGCCTCACCGCCAGCGGTACCACGCACCTGCGCAACGTGCGGGTCGAGGCCAGCGAGATCCGCACGCGTACCGTCGAGGAGGGCAAGCGCACTGTCGTCACCCCGTTCCTGCAGCTGTTCCTCGGTACCGTGCTGGCCGGCATCGCCCGCAACGCGCTGGAAGACGCCACGCGCTTTGCCCGCGAGCATGCCCGGCCGATCAAGCACAGCACGGCCAGCCGTTCGGTGGATGACCCCTACGTGGAACTGTCGGTAGGCGATATCGCCGCCCGTGCCTACGGCGCCGAGGCCCTGGTGCGCAAGGCCGCGGCAAGCATCGACAAGGCCTGGGCCGCGCAGCTGGATGAGGCTGCTGTCGAACAGGCCGCCATCGAGGTCGCCCAGGCCCAGTACCTGGTGGCCGAGCTGGCGCTCAAGGCGGGCGAAACCCTGTTCGATGTGGGCGGTGCCTCAACCACTGGCCGCCAGCACAACCTTGACCGGCATTGGCGCAACGCCCGCACCGTGGCCAACCACAACCCGCGCCAGTGGAAGGCGGCGGTAGTCGGTGCCTGGCAGCTCAAGGGCACCCGCCCGCCCGTCTCGGGGCTGTTTTGACCGCCCAGCCGGCGTTGCTGGCCGGCCATCTGCAAAGCCCCAAGGTGCCGGTGATCATCGGCGCCGCGCTGTTCATGGAACTGCTCGACAGCACGGCGGTGATGACCGCCTTGCCGCAGATGGCCGCCGACTTCGGTGAACCGGGGCTGCGCATGAACCTGGTGGTATCGCTGTACATGCTTGCCCTGGCGCTGTGCGTGCCGGTCAGCGGTTGGGCCGCCGAACGCTTTCGCCCGCGCCAGGTGATGTTGCTGGCGATGGGCTTGTTCACCGCTGCCTCGCTGGCCTGCGCCCTGGCCGAAACGCTCTGGCAGCTGTGCCTGGGGCGCATGCTGCAGGGCGCGGCGGGGGCGTTGATGACGCCGGTGGGGCAGGTGATCATCCTGCGCTGGTCGAGCCGTGAACAGTTGCTGCAGGCCATGTCGTGGCTGGCCTTGCCGGCCTTGGTCGGGCCCCTGATCGGGCCGTTGCTTGGCGGCTTGCTAGTGACGGTGCTGTCGTGGCACTGGATCTTCCTGATCAACCTGCCGATCTGCCTGGTCGGCTGTTGGCTGATACTGCGCCATGTGCCGGACTACCCGGCACGGCCGGTGCCGCCGCTGGATGTGCGCGGGCTGTTGCTCAGTGGTGGCGCCCTGGCCATGCTGGTGTTCGGCCTGGAGTCGCTGGGGCTGGGGCAATTGCCACGGGCCTGGGCCCTGGCGCTGGTTGCCGCTGGCCTGGCCTGCACCCTGGGCTACCTGCTGCATGCGCGGCGCCACCCCAGCCCACTGGTCGATCTTTCGCTGTTGCGCTTGCGCAGTTTTGGCGTGGCCCAGGCCGGCGGCGGGCTGTTTCGCCTCGGCTCGGCGGCGCAGCCGTTCCTGATCGTGCTGTTGTTGCAGCACTCCCTGGGCATGAGCCCGCTGGCGGCCGGTTGGCTGGTGGTCAGCGGTGGCCTGGGGGCGCTGCTGATGAAGCTGTTGGCGGTACCGTTGGTGCGGCGCTATGGCTACCGACGGGTGCTCAGCTGCAATGCCGTGGCCAGCGCTGCGGGGATTGCCCTGTGTGCCGGCTTTGATCGCGATACCGCGGTCTGGCTGATGGCGGTGGTGCTGTTCGCGGCGGGGTTGGTGCGCTCACTGCAGTTCTCGACCTTGGGTGCTGCCAGTTATCAGGACGTACCCGGTGAGCGCTCGGCGGCGGCCAGTTCGCTGTCGGCGATGTCGGTGCAGCTGACCATGGCCATGTCGGTGAGCCTGGCCGGGGTGCTGTTGGGTGTACTGGCCGGCGTTGATGGGCGCAGTGAAACTTCAGTGACGGATATCGCCACGGTGATGCTGCTGTGTGCAGCAATGTGCGGATCGTCGGCGCTGGTGTTCCGACGACTGGCGGGCTGACGGTTCGCGGATAAATCCGCGCCTACAGGATTGGTGTAGGAGCGGATTTATCCGCGAGAGGACGGCATAGACATCCACCTTTTCAGATCGACAACTGCACCACCCGAGCATCCAGCACCGGCTCTTCCTGCGCCCGGCGCTTGTTCACCACCAGCTCCCCGATCGCAATCAGCCGCGTGCGTGTGACGTTGCGCGACAACCCCAGCAACTGCGCGGTATGCACCTGGTTGTAATGGCAGAAGTGGTACGCCGAACGCAGCAGGGCATTTTCGACCTTCTCGTACAAGTCCCCGGGCTGTTCTTCATACAACCGGCTGAACGCCTGTTGCAGCAGATCCTCCACGCCATGGCTGGCAAGTTCATCCTCCTGGCGCTCCAGGCGCAGGTTGGACAAACGCAGGTCCTGGGCTTGCACCAGCCCGTCGCCGCAGGTCAGCAGGCTGTGGTGGATGACGTTCTCCAGCTCACGAATATTGCCTGGCCAGCTGTATTCGACCAGCTTGGCCTGGGCCTTGGGGCTCAGCTCCACCGGCCCGTAGCCCAGCCGCTCGCTGTAGCTGCGGATGAAGTGCCGGGCCAATGGCAGGATGTCCCCCGGCCGGTCACGCAGTGGATGCAGCTGCAAGGTCACCACATTCAGCCGGTAGTACAGGTCTTCACGGAAGTGCCCGGCATTGATCGCTTTCTCCAGTTGCACGTTGGTCGCCGCCAGCACCCGCACATTGATCGGGATGCTCTTGCGCGAACCCAGGCGTACCACTTCGCGCTCCTGCAACACGCGCAGCAGCTTGACCTGGATCGGCAGCGGCAGGTCACCGATCTCGTCGAGGAACAGCGTGCCGCCATTGGCCTCTTCGAACCAGCCGGCCTTGGCCGCCAGGGCGCCGGTGAAGGCGCCTTTTTCATGGCCGAACAGCTCGGCCTCGACCAGCGACTCGGAGAACGCACCGCAGTTGACCGCGACGAACGGGCCGTTGCGCCGGCCGCTGAGGTTGTGGATGTGGCGCGCGACCAGCTCCTTGCCCGTGCCGGTTTCGCCAATGATCAGGACGCTGGCCTCGCTGGGAGCGACCTGTTGCAGGTGGGCGAGCAGCGCCTGCGACCTTGGGTCTTCGAAGACCTGCGCGGTCGCCCTGATCGAGGTAGCCAGTGTCGGTGACGGGGGGAGGGTCAGCAGTTGCATGAGCGATCCTTAGGAATAGAAGGATGGGGCGGGGCGCTTGCCGCCGAGGGCCCACTCGCCGAGCTCGTGGATACGGTAATCCACCGGGTCGTGCAGGGTTTGCGTCCTCAGGTTGCGCCAGTGTCGGTCGAAGCGCAGTGAAGCGTGGGTGGCGCGGGCGCCTGTGACCTCGAACAGGCGGTTGCAGATGTCCAGGCCGTGGCGCGTGGCCGCGACCTTGGCAGTGCCGATGGCCAGGGCCAGGTCGCCGCGTTCCTCGGCGCAGAGCGCCTGCTCCTTGGCCCAGGCGTTGTCGAGCTGGCGGGCGGCGCGGGCGATCAGCAGGCGCACGCTCTCAAGGCCCACCCAGAACTCACCGTAGTGGCGCAGCACGTAAGGGTCTTCGGCGCTGCTGGCAGCTGTTGAGCGGAACCACGGCCGGCTTTCCTTGAGGCTGTATTGGCGTGCTTCGTCGAAGGCACCTTCGGCAATGCCAAGGAACAGGTTGGCGAAGTGCAACTGGGCGATCAGCGGGCGCAGGGCGGCGAACGGTGTGCTCAACGGGCCGGGGTCGAGCAGCAGTTCGCCGTGTTCGACGCGTACCCGTTCGAAGGTGGCGCTGCCACTGTCGGTCTGGCGCTGGCCGATGTTGTTCCAGTCGTTGTGCAGGGTGATGCCGGTGCGCCCGCTGGGGATGGCGGCGATCAGCAGCTTGCCGCCGGCACGCTCGTCCACCGCCGAGGCGATCAGCATCTCCGAGTCGCTGGCGCCGGAGCAGAAGCTCTTCTTGCCAGAGAACTCGCACCAGCCGTCGAAATGCTTGACCACGGTGCGGGTGTCCAGCGGGTTGAGTGCGTTGCCCCAGAACCAGTGCTTGCGCGCGGTCTGCTCGAACCAGGGTTGCCACTGGTCCGGGCGCGAGAACAGGCGAACGGTGGCCAGCATCAGGTGGTGGAAGCCGAACACATGGGCAAGCGAACTGTCGACCCGGGCGAACTCGCGTACCACCTCGAAGGTGTCATGCCAGTTCGCACCCTGGCCGCCGAACGCCTGTGGAATCACCAGCGACAGCAAACCGCTGCTGCGCAGGGCATCGCGTTCGGCCTTGGGCGTGCCACCGCGCTCGTCGCGCTCCACCGCGGTCTGGGCGAACTGCATGGCCAGTTCCCGCGCTACTGCCAGTGCCGGGCGGGCCGCATGCAAGGGTGCATTCATGGCGGCTCCTCAGGCGCTTTGACGGAGTGCGTGATGGGCGCCGAACAACGGCACGGCGCGTTCGGCGGCCAGGCGGATGCGCGCATCAAGGGCATCGCTGGAAACCCGGTAATCGGCAAGCTCGGCCTGGCTGGCGTAGACGCCGATCGGCAGGGTCAGGGCCTGCAGGAAGCTGAACAGCGGGCGCAGTTGGTGATCGAGCACCAGTGCGTGGCGTTCGCTGCCACCGGTCGCGGCGAGCAGCACTGGGGTGTCGACCAGTGCGTCCTGGCCGATCAGGTCGAACAGGTGCTTGAAGTGGCCTGGGAAGCTGCCGCGGTAGACCGGCGCGGCCACCACCAGCAAGTCGGCCTTTTCCACCAGGCGCAGCTGCTGCTCCACGGCATCGGGCAGTTCGCTGCGCCACAGCGCGGCGCCCAATGGCCGGGCGATGTCACCCAGTTCGATCAGGTGCGGCTTGATATGCAGGTGCTGGCCCAGTTCGGTGACGATGGCCTCGGTCAGGGTCAGGGTGCGAGATGGGCGGGCAGTGCCACCTGAAAGGGCAACGACGTTCAGTGGGGTGCTCATGGGCAGGTCTCCGGTTCTTGTTGAGCGGGGGACTTTGCTTGAGCAATCGTCGTGCCGAGTTATTAATTCGTTGTAGATCAACAGGTTGCGTATTTAAGAGCGCCACCGGTGTTGCCTTGTGGGCGTTGTTTGTTGATCAGGTGTTGCGCTGCAGACAGTTGGCCTGATGTTGGCGGCTGTACAGTTGGGAGAGTTATAGCGGAATTGTTTTTTAATAAAAAAGAATAAGAATTTATATTCTTATGCGATTTTTTTCAGGTTCGTCGCGGGAGGGTGTCGGGGGCACACAGGTGCCTGCCTTTAGATGTTTTGCGCTGATGAGATCGAGCGCCGCCCGCGCGGCGCATCGCGGATGAATCCGCTCCTACATTTGTTGCAACGTGCCGAACCTGCAACGCCATGGTCGCCTGCCTTGGCGCATGTCTTGAGCCTTGCAAACAAGGCTGACAGCCATGGCCTGACAGACATGGCCACGTTGCAACAAATGTAGGAGCGGATTTATCCGCGATGCGCCGCGCGGGCGGCGCTCGATCTCACAGGCACAGAAGATCTCAAGGCATAAAAAAAGCCCGCTGACCGAGCGGGCTGAAAGGAACAACGCTTGCGTGATTCAGTGAACGCAGTGTGCCGAGCCGTCTGGCGCGGCGATTTGGCCAGCGTGACATTCTCTTGAGGCTGCCTGACAAAACGCCATACGGGGCTGGCAGGCGGGTAGGCGGGCGTTTGAAGATCGGCCGGCACACTTTTTTTGCACTGCCTCCAGGAGTCATGTCATGAGCGATATCCAGCTGTTACCTGCCGTGGTCGAGTTCCTCGACAGGCCCCATGGCCACTTCATCGAGGGCCAGTACCTGGCGGGTGAGGCGGGGCCGTCGATCGATATCCATGACCCGTCCAGCGCAGCGGTCATCGGCCGGGTGGCCGAGGCCACCGATGCCGAGATCGAACGGGCGGTGCGCAGTGCGCGGCAAGCCTTCAAGGGCGCCTGGGCCGAAACTTCGCCCTATCAGAAAGGTGTGGTGCTGAACCGCCTGGCCGATCTGATCGAGGCCAATGCCGAAGAGCTCGCGCAGCTGGAAACCCTGTGCTCGGGCAAGTCGATCAACCTCACCCGCGGCCTTGAGATCGCCCAGAGCGTGGTGTTCCTGCGCTACTTCGCCGGTTGGGCGAGCAAGATCACCGGGCAGACCATGACGCCGTCGATCCCGTCGTTCGCCGGCGAACGCTACACCGCGTTCACCCTGCGCGAGCCGGTAGGGGTGGTGGCCGGGATCGTGCCGTGGAATTTCTCGGTGATGATCGGCATCTGGAAGATCGCCTCGGCGCTGGTCACCGGTTGCACCATCGTCATCAAGCCCAGCGAGTTCACCCCGCTGACGCTGCTGCGTATCGCTGAACTGGCCATCGAAGCCGGTGTGCCGGCGGGCGCGTTCAACGTGCTCAATGGCCGTGGCCAGGCCGGGCAGCGGCTGATCGAGCATCCGGACGTGGCCAAGGTGGCCTTCACCGGTTCCGTGCCGACCGGCATTGCCGTGGGCAAGGCGGCCATGGCGGCCAACCTGACCCGCGCCACCCTGGAACTGGGCGGCAAGAATGCCGCTGCACTGCTGGCCGATGTCGATGTCGACGGCGCGGTGGCCGGTATCGTGCAAACGGCCTACGTGCACCAGGGGCAGGTGTGCGCATCGCCCGAGCGCCTTTATGTGCACCATAGCAAGGTCGAGGAATTCACCTGCAAGCTGGGCGCGGCGCTGGGGCAGATGAAGATCGGCTCGGCACTGGACCCTGAGGCGCAGTTCGGGCCGCTGGCCAATGCCGCGCACCTGCAGAAGATTCTTGGCTTCTTCGAGCGAGCGCGGGCCAACAACACGGTGATCTGTGGTGCCAGGGCGGTTGACCGGCCGGGGTACTTCGTCGAACCGACGGTGGTGCTGGCCAAGGGTGCCAACGACCCGTTGCTGCATGAGGAAACCTTTGGGCCGATCGTCTGTGTGTTGCCGTTCGACAATGAGCAAGAATTGGTCGAGCTGATGAACGACAGCCCGTACGGCCTGACCGCCAGCCTGTGGACCAACGACCTGTCCAAGGCACTGCGGCTGATTCCGCAGATCGAGGCTGGCACGGTGTGGGTCAACATGCACACCTTCCTCGACCCGGCGGTGCCGTTTGGCGGGACCAAGGCCTCGGGGGTGGGGCGTGAGTTCGGCAGTGCATTCATCGAGGATTACACCGAGTTGAAGTCGGTAATGATCAGGTACTGAACTGACGCGCACTCCTGTAGGAGCGCCCCGGCAAGGCCGCTCCTACAAACAATCGCGTTTAGCGGGTGCTGCGCCCATAGGCCTGGCTGATGCGGTCGATCACCATCGCCAGTGCGACGATGGCCAACCCCGCTTCCACCCCTTGGCCGACATTGAGCGTCTGGATCCCCGCCAGTACATCCTCACCCAACCCACGGGCACCGATCATCGACGCCACCACCACCATCGACAAGGCCATCATCACCGACTGGTTGAGCCCGGCCATGATGCTTGGCAACGCCAGCGGCAGGGCGACGCGCCGCAGCCGTTGCCAGCGGCCGGCACCCAGGCCGTGGGCGGCCTGCAGCAACGAGGGGTCGATCTGGCTCAGGCCCAGCTCGGTCAGCCTTACCAACGGCGGCAGGGCGTAGATGACGGTGGCGAACACCGCCGGTACCTTGCCCAGCCCAAACAGCATCAGCACCGGAATCAGGTAGACGAAGGCCGGCAGCGTCTGCATCACGTCCAGCACCGGCATCAGCATGCGCCGGGCCAGCGGGCGGGTGGCCAGGAGAATGCCCAGCGGCACACCGACCAGCACGCACAGGCCGGTACTGACCAGCACCAGGGCCAGGGTCTGCAGCAGTTTGTCCCACAGCCCGAGCATGCCGATGAACGCCAGCAGCGCAACCAGCACCACGCTGCGCAGCAGGCTGCGGCTGGCGTGCCAGGCGAGCAGGCCGACCAATAGCAGCAACAGCCACCAGGGCATCAGGCGCAGCAGGTTCTCCAGGCCCACCAGCAGTTGCAGCAGTTGGTCGGAGACGCTGCGCAGGTGGTCGCCGTAGTGCAGCACGAGCCAGTCGACCAGGCGGTTGATCGCGTCGGCGAATGACACTTGCAGGGCAGCGGGGAAGCCACCACTCACAGGCTGGCCTCGACCTTGCTGGCCACGTCAGCGGGTAGCCAGGCCTTCCATACATCCGGGTTGGCGCGCAGGAAGGCCTTGGCGGCATCGGCGGGCTGCTGGCGCTTTTCGTTCATCTCGGCCAGGGCCTTGTTGAGCCGGTCGATGGGCAGGTCGACCTTCTCGAACACCGCTACCAGTTCTGGGTAGCCATCGCGAAAAGCTTTGGACACACCGACCGACAGCTTTGCCGGCAACGACTGGCTGCCTTTGGGGTTGGGGTTTTTCGCGTCGGTCAGGGTGGCCCAGGCCGCGGCATCGAATGCTGGCTCCTGCAGCCGCACCAGGTCGTAGCGGCCAATCAGTGGAGTGGGGCTCCAGTAATAGAACAGCACCGGCTGGCCGCGGCGGATGGCCGAGCCGATTTCGGCGTCCAGCGCGGCGCCCGAGCCACTGCGGAAGTTGTTGTACAGGCCGTCGAGCCCATAGGCCTTGAGCTTCTGGCTGTTGACGGTTTCGGAGGTCCAGCCGCTGGGGCTGTTGAGGAAGCGGCCCTTGTCGGGCATCTCGGGGTCGCGGAACACCTGCGGGTAGCGTTTGAGGTCCTCAACGCTGCGCAGTTCTGGTGCCAGCGGCTTCAGCCCGCGAGCCGGGTCGCCCTTGATCACATAGGCCGGCACCCACCAGCCTTCTTCGGCGTTTTTCACCGTGTCGCCCAACGCGAACACCTGGCCGGCCTGCTCGGCCTTGACCCAGGCGGGGCTGCGCCCGGCCCATTCTTCGGCGATCACCTGCAGGTCGTTGCGCGCCAGCGCCACTTCCATGCTCACGGTGCTGCCGGGGAGGGTGTCGGTGGGGTAGCCGTAGCCGCGCTCGACAATCAGGCGCAGGATCTCGGTGGTCAGCGCGCCGCTTTCCCAATTGATGGCGCCGAAGTGGATGGGCGCGCGGGCTTCTGCCGAGGCGGCGCTGTCGGTGCTGGCCAGGCCTACTGCAAGCAACAGGCCGGCCAGCAGCGTTGTAACTTTTTTCATCAGGACCTCGAAGGTTGTCGCTCCTTGTGCCGGGCAAGTGTAGTCCACCGCTCAAGGCACCTTGGCACCAACTGCGGAACAGCTTCTGTCTGTCAATGAATGGTAGTGGCTGCAAGGCTTCGCCCCCTTGCCCGCATTCGCAGGGCGGTAGCGACGACAGGAGTACGAGATGAGCTTGAATCTGGATTTCGTGTATTACCGGAATTTCACCTTCGATGGGCATTTTCATGTGCGTTGCAGCGGTGACGACCTGCACAAGGTCAAGTCCATTCATTACCTGCTGGAGCGCATCGGAGCCGAAGGTGTGGTCCACCTCGACGGCATTACGGTGGCTTCGCAGGTGACTAGCGGCAAGGTTGCCAACCATGGTTGCCCGGCCACCTTGAACTGCGAGGCGGTGGCGGGCAGCTACAGGATCAGGCCGCAGATTACATTGGTGGACAGTGAAATCCTCAAGCTGAACCTCGGTGCCGACGCCGATGCCACACTGCGTCCTGAGCCTCTGGCCATTGACATCGGCCAAGGCGAGCCGACCCGGCGCATCCTCGACAGCGTGCCGCTGCCTTCAGCCGCCACGCGGCGCAAGCGGTCTGTGCAGGCAGCACCTGCATTCGCGCATCGTCCGCAGGGCCAGCGTTACCCGGCGTTGATCGTGGTGTTTGGCGAAGGAGGGTACGCGCAGCTCATGGCCGATCTGGAGCCTGATGCCACCTCGATATTGGCGAGGTATTGGCCAGGGCTGCGGGAGCTGCTTGATGTGCAACCGTTTCTGGACCAGCAGGAGCGGGAAGATGAGCGCTTTCACGTGCTTGCCAATCATTACTGGATCGAGCAGCCCCACAGCATGCTCAACGACACGTTTGTCGCGTTGATCCAGACCCTGGAGGCACTGGATTACGTCGAGGCCACGGCCTTTGTGCCTCCACAGGTCGAGCCGGGCAATGTGCTGCTTGGAGCTGCCGGCGTCATTGCGACGCTGCTCACGGGCGCTGCATATGTCGCCGGCACCAATGCCTTTGAGCAGGCGCAGCCTTACCCCGGACTTTGAAGCCTTGCAGCATTACCTGGGCGCCCCCGATGCCAGGTACCAAGGTTTGAACGTTCGCAAGGCCTGGGAGGCCGGGGTGAAGGGTAAAGGTGCACGGGTGCATTTTTCCGATGGCGGCCTGCATGCCAACCATGAAGATCTGCGTGGCAACCCGAAGTTGAAGGTCATCCCGCCATCAGTCAACAAAGATCCAGACCACGGTACTGCATCGGTCGGTGTGCTGCTGGCGCGGGATAACGGATTCGGCATGACCGGTGTCTGCCATGCGGCCGAACTGTATCTGTATGACAATCGTGCCCACGATGCGCGTGGTTACTCACAGACGCTGAAGAAACTGCTGGCTTATACAAGGGCTGGAGATATCGTTGCGGTCAACCGGCAGACGGCCAACCTCAACGTTTTGGGTACTTTCCTGCCATCGCTGCACGACAAGACCTGGTGGGATGTCATGCAGGCGTTGAGCCAGCGTGGCGCGGTGGTACTGAATGCCGCGTGCAACGGCACGAGTGCGGCCGATGACCGCGCTGGCACGACCGCAGGCTATGGGGTGGACCTGGAGCAGTGGCGTTACTTCGACGACCACGGCGACGCCGACGCGATTCTGGTGGGCGCCTGCCATTCCTGGGATGGCAAACCCCATCAGTACTCCAATTACAACTACCGCTACCGGATGCTCAATGCCTGGGGCGACAGTGTCGCGACGCTGGGTTACGGCGTTCTGCAAAACAAGGACGGACACGACCGCGACTACACCGACAACTATGGCGGCACCTCCAGCGCCACGCCGCTGGTGACTGGCGCACTGGCGTTGATCCAGTCCTACGCCATCGAACAGCACCACCTGTACCTGAACGCCAACCAGATGCACCTGCTGGTGATGCAGTCTGGCTACAAGGATGCCACGTTGCCTGCTAGCGACAAGTTGCCGATGGGCGCCCGGCCGAACGTGCTGGGCGCCTTGGTGTTGCTCGATCAGATCCTGCAGGCCGGCAGGTTTCACCTGCCGGATGATGGTTTCTGCGGCGACGACTGCGCGCCGCAGGGTCAGACCCGGAACTGATCCATCAACGCCTGCTGCTGGTTGGCCAGGCTGTTCAGCGACTGGCTGACCCGCGCTGATTCGTTGGCCTGCCCCGACAGCGACTCGGTGACATCGCGGATGGTCGCCACGTTGCTGTTGATCTCCTCGGCCACCGCGCTCTGCTCCTCGGCGGCCGAGGCGATCTGCAGGTTCATGTCGGTGATCACGCTCACCGCCTGGCCGATGCGCTGCAGCGCGGTCACGGCCTGGCCGACCTGCTCGACACCGCCCTGGGCCTGGCGGTGGCTGTGGTCCATGCTGCCGACCACATCGCGGGTGCCGGCTTGCAGGGCTTCGATCACCTGGCGGGTTTCTTCCACCGACTCCTGGGTGCGCTGGGCCAGGTTGCGCACTTCGTCGGCGACCACGGCAAAGCCACGCCCGGCCTCACCGGCACGGGCCGCCTCGATGGCGGCGTTGAGCGCCAGCAGGTTGGTCTGTTCGGCGATCGAACGGATCACCTCCAGCACCGAGCCGATCTTCTCGCTGTTCTGCGCCAGGCCTTCGACTTCGGTCATGGCCGCGCTCATGTTGGCGGCCAGGGCATCGATGCTGGTGGTGGTGCGGTCGATCACCGCCAGGCCTTCGCGGGTGGCCTGGTCGGCCTCGCGCGCAGCTTGCGCGGCTTGGGCGGCGCTGCGGGCGACGTCCTGGGCGGTGGCGCTCATTTCGTGGGAGGCAGTGGCCACCTGGTCGACCTGGCGGTACTGCTGCTCCATGCCGGCACTGGTTTCAGTGGCGATGGCCGAGGACTGGTCGGCGGTGCCGCGGGCGGCCTGCACCGAGCGTTTGACCTCGGCGATGGTCGGTTGCAGCTTGTCGAGGAAGCGGTTGAACCAGCCGGCCAGCTCGCCGAGTTCATCGCGCTTGTCATAGGTCAGACGGCGGGTCAGGTCGCCTTCGCCGCTGGCGATGTCCTTGAGCATCGCCGCCACGCCGAGGATCGGCCTGGTCACGCCCCGGGCCATCAGCCACACCAGCAGCAGGCCGGCGATCGCGGCAGCCAGGCCCAGGCCCAGCTCCAGCAGGGTGCCGCTGGTGTTCAGGGTGTCCAGCTCTTGCTTGAGCGCTTCGGCGGGGCCGGTCAGGGCATTTTCCGGCACATCCAGCAGCACGCCCCAGGGCTGGGCGCCGGGGATCGGTTCGAAGGCTGCCAGCACTTTCAGGCGTGCCTGGTCATGGAGGATGCTGAGCTTGCCATTGGCCAGTTTGCGCACCAGTTCGGCGCCTTGGCGCGGGTCGACCTGGTCAAAGCGCTGGGCCAGCTTGCTGGCGTCGGCACTGTAGCCGGCCAACAGGCCGACCGGGCTGAGGATGCCGACCGTGGTGCGGCCCTCGTAGAGGCTGCGGCTGGCGTCCTGGCTAAGGGCCTGCAGGCTGTTGAGGTTGATGTCGATGGACAGGGTGGCAATGATCTTGCCGTTGACCGCCAGCGGGAAGACGATGCTGGTCATCAGCACGCGCTGGCCGTCGATGTCATAGAAGTACGGCTCCACCACGCAGACTTTGCCGGTGCTGCGCGGGCAGCTCCACCAGGTGTTTGCCGGCTGGCCGCTGGGGCCGATCTCGGTGTTGGCCATGTCGTGTTCGGGCAGGGCCATGGCGGTCAGCTGGCCGGCGCGCGGCTGCGACCAGTACAGGGCGAAGCGCCCGGTCTCGTTGCTGCCCAGCTCGGGTTTACCGGCGAACAGGCTGTCCTTGTTGTCCAGCGCATTGGGCTCGAACACCAGCGACAGGCCAAGCAGGTCAGGGTTGGCCTGCAGCGCGGCGCGCACCTGGCGGGTCAGGTCTTCGCGCAGGTCGAAGGCGTCGAGGAAGCGTTTTTCCGCCTGTTCACGCAGGAACAGCACCTGGCGCGAGAAACCGGCGCCGTACTGGTAGGCGTCCATGAACTGACGGCGGATGTTCAGGGCCTGCACTTCGCCTTGCGATTCAATGCGCGCCTGCGCGGCTTCGGTGAGCATCTGCATGCTGCTGGCCTTGACCAGGTCCGAGCTGTGGTCCATGCGGTACAGCGAGAGGCCGACCAGCAGGGTGACGATGCCGGCGAGGCAGAGACCGGCGAGCAGGGTGATTTTCCACTGGATGGAAAGTTGTCGCAAAGGCATGGGGGCGAGTCCCTTTTTCTGGCAGTAAGGGTTTTGGTGTTGGGGCTGGGAGGTGTTTGTCTTGAGGTTTGCAGCGCCTGTGAGACCGAGCGCCGCCCGCGCGGCGCATCGCGGATGAATCCGCTCCTACATTTGTTGCAACGTGCCGAACCTGTTACGCCATGGTTGCCAGCCTTGGCGCATGTCTTGAGTCGTGCAAGCCGGCTGACAACCATGGCCTTACAGGCATGGCCACGTTGCAACAAATGTAGGAGCGGATTCATCCGCGATGCGCCGCGCGGGCGGCGCTCGGTCTCACAGGCGCTGCAAACCTCAAGGTAGGGACCTTTCAGCATCCCCCCTATATCGGCCCTGCCCATTTTTTCTTTATTCAAACATTCAATTTAAAATGACAGCGAAATACGCCGCAATATGGCGCTTTTGACATATCGCGCCCACTCCTTCAGAGTGCGCGCTTTTTTGTCTGCCACTAATGAGGAACCCCCAACCATGAATGCAGTGATCGCCGCGGTCGGCATCATGCTGATACTCAGCCTGTCCCGCGTGCACGTGGTCATCGCCCTGATCATCGGCGCACTGGTCGGTGGCCTGGTCGGCGGCCTTGGGGTCGAAGGCACGCTCAAGGCCTTCAACGGAGGCTTGGGTGGCGGCGCCACGGTGGCACTGTCCTACGCCTTGCTCGGCGCCTTCGCCGTGGCCATCGCCAAATCGGGCCTGGCCCATGCCTTGGCCGACCGCGCCCTGAGCATGATCGACCGCCAGGGCCATGCCCATGGCGGCAAGGTCAAATGGCTGCTGATCGGCCTGATGCTGGTGGTGGCGGTGTCGTCGCAGAACATCCTGCCCATCCACATCGCCTTCATCCCGCTGCTGGTGCCGCCACTTTTGTACGTGCTGACTCGCCTGCGCATCGACCGCCGGCTGATCGCCTGCGTGATCACCTTCGGCCTGATCACGCCGTACATGTTCCTGCCGGTGGGCTTTGGCAACATTTTCCTCAACCAGATCCTGCTGGCCAACGTCGCCCGGGCCGGGGTCGATGTCAGCGGGGTCAATGTCACCCATGCCATGGCCATCCCGGCGGCCGGCATGTTCGCCGGCCTGCTGCTGGCGGTGTTCATCAGCTACCGCAAGAAGCGTGACTACGACCTGGCGCGCATCGAGCAGGTCGAGCAGGTCAGTGTGCAGTACAACCCGCTGACCCTGTTGGTGGCGGGGCTGGCGATCGCTGCGGCGTTCGTCGTGCAACTGTGGCTGGACTCGATGATCATCGGCGCCATGGTCGGCTTCCTGATCTTCTCGCTGTCGGGGATCGTGCGCTGGAAGGAAACCGACGACCTGTTCACCGAAGGCATGAAGATGATGGCCATGATCGGCTTCATCATGATCGCCGCTTCCGGTTTTGCCGATGTGATGAAGGCCACTGGCGAGGTCAACAGCCTGGTCGCGACTTCAGCGCAGTGGATCGACCACAGCAAGGGCATTGGCGCCTTGCTGATGCTGCTGGTGGGGTTGCTGGTGACCATGGGCATCGGTTCGTCGTTCTCGACCGTCCCCATCCTGGCGGCGATCTTCGTGCCGCTGTGCGTGCAACTGGGCTTCGACCCGCTGGCCACGGTGTGCATCGTCGGTACCGCAGGTGCCCTGGGCGATGCCGGCTCGCCGGCTTCGGACTCGACCCTCGGCCCGACTTCGGGGCTGAACGTGGATGGCCAGCATCACCACATCTGGGACACCGTGGTCCCCACCTTCATCCACTACAACCTGCCGTTGCTGGCGTTCGGCTGGCTGGCGGCGATGACGCTGTAGGGCGTCAGCCTTTGCCGGGTGGCGGGGAGATGCTGTTGAGGACGGTGCTGCCGTCCTTGCTGCGGGTCAGGTAGATAGGCAGCACCTTGGGCAGGTTGTCCACCAGCCGCCCAACCTCGCGGGTGTTGTAGATGCCGCTGATGCGGATGCGCCCGGTGCCGGGGTCGGCCAGCAGCAGCGGGGCGTCGAGGTAGCGGTTGATTACCGGCAGGGCCTGCTCCAGGCTCAGGTTGTCGAGCACCAGCTTGCCGTTGCGCCAGGCCAGGCTGTTGTCGTAATCGTTGTTGTCGGCCAGTTGTGGCTCGAAGTCACCGGTGTGATAGCTGGCCTGCATGCCAGGGCCAAGGCGGTAGCCGCCAGCGCTGCCATCGCTGCTGACCAGTACCGATCCCTGCACCAGCGTGACCTTGACCTGGTCCTGGTACTTCCAGACATTGAACTGGGTACCGGTGACGCGGGTCTGGCCGCGCCCGGCGCGGACGATGAACGGGTGGCTGCTGTCGTGCTGCACCTTGAAGAAGGCTTCGCCACGCTTGAGCGTGACCTGACGCTGGTCCTTGTAGTTGAGGTAGGTCAGTTCGGTGTGCAGGTTGAGCTCGACGGTGCTGCCGTCGCTCAACTGCACGGTCTGCATGTCGTTGCCGGCTTCGAAATGCTGGTAATGGTTGGGCAGCCAACCTTGCTCCCAGCCCACCCAACCGGCCAGCGGCAGTACCAGCAGGGCCAGCGCCGCAGCCGAAGCCAGTGGCCGCCAGTGGCGAGCCCGTGCTACGTGCCGCGCTGGCGGGTTGAAGTCGATGACCGTGGCAGTGCGGGGCAGCTGGTCGGCGGTTTGCCAGATTTCCAGCATCGCCTGGTATTCCTCCGCGTGACGCGGGTCGGCCGCCAGCCAGCGGGCGAAGGCTTCACGTTCGACCCGCGAGCAATCGTCGGCGTGCAGGCGCATGCACCAGTGCGCGGCGGCGTCGGTGATGGCATCGTCTGGGCTGGGATTGAGGCGGTCTTGGTTCATCGTGGCTCCGGGTTTTGCGCATTCTACCCCTGCAAAGGGGCTCCCGAGAACCGAGGTAATGGCGAATGACTATCAGTTATGTGTGTTTTTCGTCGGTTTCGCAAGGGATTTCCAGCGTTTGAGAACGCTTCGCGGCAAGCGCGAAGCGCTCCCTTGCCGGCTCAGAACTGCTCGGCCGTCATCGCGTACAGGCTGGCACTACCGGCGCGGATGCTGGCATCCAGGGCCAGGCTGCGCGGCAGCAGGCGCTGGAAGAAAAACGCCGCGCAGGCCAGCTTGGCACCATGGAAGGCCGGGTCTTCAGCGTGCCGGGCCTGGGCCACGGCAGCCATGCGCGCCCACATGTAGGCATAGGCGGTCAGGCCGAACAGGTGCAGGTATTCCACTGCCACGGCATTGACCAGGTTGGCGTCCTCGCGCGCCCGTGCCCGCAGCCATTCGCTGGTGGCCTCCAGGCGCGCCAGGCTGGCTTGCAAGGCTTCGCGGTGCAGCGCTGCAGCGGCACTGAAGGACCGAACCTCAGCGGCAAAGCACGCCAGGGCCTGGCCACCATCGGCCAGCACCTTGCGCCCCAGCAGGTCGAGGGCCTGGATGCCGTTGGTGCCTTCGTAGATCTGCGCAATGCGCACGTCGCGCACACGTTGCTCCTGGCCCCACTCGCGGATGTAACCATGGCCGCCATACACCTGTTGGCCTAGCACGCAGCTTTCCAGGCCATTGTCGGTGAAGAACGCCTTGGCCACCGGGGTCAGCAGGGCCACCAGGCGCTGGGCATGCTCGCGTTCACCGGCATCTTCGGCGTAGCGCGCCAGGTCCAGCTGCTGGCCGACATAGGCGGCGAAGGCACGGCCGCCTTCGGTGAAGGCGCGCATGGTCAGCAGCATGCGCCGCACATCGCCATGCTCGATGATCGGGTCGGCGACCCGTTCTGGCCGCTGCGGGCCACTGGCGGCGCGGCTCTGCAGGCGCTCGTTGGCGTAGCGTGCAGCGCTCTGGTACGACGCTTCGGCGCAGCCGATGCCCTGGATGCCGATGGACAGGCGCTCGTAGTTCATCATGGTGAACATCGCCGCCAGGCCTTTGTTCGGCTCACCGACCAGGTAACCCATGGCGCCGTCGAAGTTCATTACGCAGGTGGCCGAAGCCTTGATACCCATCTTGTGCTCGATCGAGCCACAGTGGGCGGCGTTGCGCGGGCCAAGGCTGCCGTCGGCCTCGACCCGGTATTTGGGCACCAGGAACAGCGAGATGCCCTTGGCCCCGGCGGGGGCGTCTGGCAGTTTGGCCAGCACCAGGTGGACGATGTTTTCGGTCAGGTCCTGTTCGCCGCCGGTGATGAAGATCTTGCTGCCGCTGATCAGGTAGCTGCCGTCGGCCTGTGGTTCGGCGCGGGTGCGGATCAGCCCAAGGTCGGTACCGGCGTGCGGCTCTGTCAGGCACATGGTGCCGGCCCAGCGGCCTTCGTAGAGTGGCGGCAGGTAGGTCGCCTTCAGCGCTGCGCTGGCATGGGCATCGATGGCCAGGCAACTGCCGGCGCTAAGCGCTGAATACAGGCTGAAGCTGCAGTCGGCGGCGTAGAGCATTTCTTCGAACAGCACGCCGAGCATTTTCGGCATGCCCATGCCGCCATATTCGGGGTTGCCACCCAGGCCGACCCAGCCGCCTTCACGGTAGGTCCGCCAGGCCTCGCGAAAACCGTCCGGGGTGGTGACTTGGCCTGCGTCGAAGCGCACGCCTTGTTCGTCGCCGTTACGGCTGAGCGGGGCGATCAACTGGCCGGTGACCTTGGCGGCTTCTTCAAGAATGGCATCGGCGGTTTCGCCGTCGACGCGCTCGGCCAGGGCAGGCAGGCGCGCCCACAGGGCAGGGCCCTGAAACACGTCATGGAGGATGAAGCGCATGTCGCGCAGTGGGGCGGTGTAGTCGGTCATGTCAGGCTCGATATCGGTTCACAGGGCCTTGGCGCGGTCGCGCAGGACGTATTTCTGGATCTTGCCGGTGGAGGTCTTGGGCAACTCGCCGAAGACCACGGTCTTTGGCACCTTAAACCCGGCCAGGTGCTCGCGGCACCAACTGATGATGTCGCTCTCGCGGGTGTGCTCGTGGCCGGGCTTGAGGGCGACGAAGGCGCAGGGCGTCTCGCCCCACTTGTCGTCGGCACGGGCGACCACGGCGGCTTCGAGCACGGCGTTGTGCTTGTACAGGGTGTCTTCGACTTCGATGGTCGAGATGTTCTCGCCACCGGAAATGATGATGTCCTTGAGCCGGTCCTTGATCTCGACATAGCCGTCGGCGTGCCAGACCGCCAGGTCACCGGTGTGGAACCAGCCGCCACGGAAGGCCTCGGCGGTGGCCTCAGGGTTTTTCAGGTAGCCCTTCATCACCGTGTTGCCACGCATGAAGATTTCGCCCAGGGTGCTGCCGTCTTGCGGTACGGGTTGCAAGGTTTGCGGGTCAGCGACCATCAGGCCGTCGAGGGTGGGGTAGCGCACGCCCTGGCGCGACTTGATCCGCGCCCGCTCTTCCAGCGGCAGGTCGTCCCATTCTTCATGCCAGGCGCAGACGGTGACTGGCCCGTAGACTTCGGTCAGGCCATAGGTGTGGGTGACCCGAATGCCCATCTGCTCGACCGCGCCGATGACCTTGGCCGGCGGGGCAGCACCGGCAACCATGGCCTGCACCGGGTGCTCGATGGCAGCCTTGGCGGCGTCTGGCATGTTAACCAGGGCGTTGAGCACGATCGGCGCGCCGCACAGGTGGCTGACCCGATGTTCGCGGATCAGGGTGAGGATCTTCTGTGGGTCGACCCGGCGCAGGAACACATGGGTGCCGGCCAGCGCGGTGATGGTCCAGGGGTAGCACCAGCCGTTGCAGTGGAACATCGGCAAGGTCCACAGGTACACCGGGCGATGGCCCATGGCCCAGGTCATCTGGTTGCCGATGGCGTTCAGGTAGGCGCCACGGTGGTGGTAGACCACGCCCTTGGGGTTGCCGGTGGTGCCCGAGGTGTAGTTCAGCGAGATCGCCTGCCATTCGTCTTCGGGCCATTCCCAGGCGAAATCCGGGTCGCCTTCGGCCAGCAGCGCTTCATAGTCGAGGTCGCTGACGGCACAGCCTTCGCCGTACTCGGGGTCATCCACATCGACCACCAGCGGTGGGTGTTCGAGCAAGGCCAGGGCGGCGGCGATCACAGTGTGGAACTCGCGGTCGGTGATCAGCACCTTGGCCTCGCCGTGCTGGAGCATGAAGGCGATGGCCTCGGCGTCCAGGCGTACGTTGAGGGTGTTGAGCACGGCGCCGATCATGGGTACGCCAAAGTGCGCTTCGAGCATGGCCGGAATGTTCGGCAGCATCACCGCCACCGTGTCGCCACGGCCCACGCCGCGCCCGGCCAGGGCGCTGGCCAGGCGCCGGCAACGCTGGTAGGTCTGGCGCCAATCGCGGCGAATGGCACCGTGGATCACGGCCGGGTAGCTGCCGTAGACGGCGGCGGTGCGTTCGATGAAGCTCAGCGGGGTGAGGGCAACGTGGTTGACGGCAGCGGGCATCAGGCCCTGGGCGAAGATCGACATACGGTAATCCTGTAGGGGAGACAGACGCAGCCTGTGCGTGTGGCCCCCCGGTGGCTGATTGTTAGCTCTGATCAGGGTGCGGGCAGCGCGCCGATGGCGGCTTGCCCCTGTCGCAGTTTTACGCGAACCGCTATCGTAGATGGAATATCGACTATAGCAATATAGTAAAACTACTATAAGAACGAGCACCGACCGTGAATCAGACCCTTTCACCCTTGCTCGCCAAGGACCCACAACCCAGCGTGCTGCTGGCTGCCGATGCCAGTGCCCTGGCAAGCAACCCGGCCTTGCAGGCACTGATCGGGGTCGGCGCCTCGCTGGCCGACTGGCTGCCGGGCAACTGTGCGGCGCTGGTGCGCGCCTGCCTGCGCCAGCACCGGGCAATCGCAGACGTCGAAACACAGTTCGGCGAACGCATTCTGCTGTGGACGTTCATCCCCGATGACCAGGGCCAGCGGGTGCTGGCACGTTGCCGCGATGCCAGCGAGGAGCGCCACGGCATCCGCGAAGCCAGCCGTGCGCGGCGCCTGTACCGGCTGATCATCGAGAACACCACCGACCTTATATCCCGGCACAGCCCGGACGGCCGCTTCCTTGACGCCTCGCCGGCCGCTTACCGCTTGCTCGGCCTGTGGCCGGAGCAGCTGCGCGGCATGCCGGTGCGGGCCTTGCTGCACCCGCGCGAACGGCGCCAGGCGTTGCGCCAGGCCGCTGCGGCGCTGGACCAGGATGGTTACCACACCATGACCTGTCGCGTGCGGCATGCCAGCGGTGCTTATCGCTGGTTCGAGATCGCCAGCCGGGCGATCCGCGAGACTTACACCGGCGCCGTGGTGGAGGTGGTCAGCGTGTCGCGCGACATCACCCTGCGCATCGAGGCCCAGGAGAACCTGGCCCACAGCGCCCGGCTCGCTACCCTGGGCGAACTGGCGTCGGGGATTGCCCACGAGATGAATCAGCCGCTGGCGGCGGTGGTCAACTATGCCAATGCCAGCCAGCGATACCTGCAAGGCCTGGAGCGTGACCCGCAGGCGCGTGAACGGGTTGGCCAGGGCCTGCAGCGCATCACCGAACAGGCGACCCACGCCGCCGAGGTGATTCGCCGCCTGCGTGCGTTCCTGCGCAAGGGGCCGCGGCGCCTGCAGGCGGTGGAGGTGGCAGAAGTGGCGGCCGAAGCCATGCGCCTGTGCGCCTGGGAAGCGGCGCGTGATCAGGTCGCTGTCGAACTGCGCATCAGCGTGCAACTGCCTGCGGTGTTCGCCGACCGGGTATTGCTTGAGCAAGTGCTGCTTAACCTGCTGCGCAATGCCATCGAGGCCAACCGCGAGCAGCATGGCGCGCAGCCTTCCCGTATTCTGCTCGGCGCCGTGCGCGAGGGCGACGGGGTGCTGATCGAGGTCGTCGACCAGGGGCCGGGCGTGGCCGCCGAGCGCCTGGATCAGATCTTCACCCCGTTCGGCACCACCAAGGCCGATGGGCTCGGCCTGGGCCTGAGCATGAGCCGCAGCCTGATCGAAGGCTTTGGTGGCAGCCTGTGGGCGCGTGCGGGTGAGGCGGGTGGGTTGGTGTTGTGCTGTCGGCTGGCAGTGAGCCGGGGATAAGGAGAGGGCAGGGTGCAAGCGAAGGTTTATGTGGTCGATGACGATCAGGGCATGCGTGATTCGACGGTGTGGTTGCTGGAATCGGTGGGCCTGCAGGGCGTGCCGTTTGCCAGCGGCCAGGCGTTTCTCGATGCCTGTGTGGACGATGGGCCGGCCTGTGTGCTGCTGGATGTGCGCATGCCCGGGCTGGGCGGCATGGCGGTGCAGCAGGCCTTGCGCGAACGTGGCCTGCAGATCCCGGTGATCTTCGTCAGCGGCCATGCCGATGTGCCTATCGTGGTGCGGGCGTTCAAGGCCGGGGCGAGCGACTTTATCGAAAAACCCTACAGCGACCAGCTGCTGCTCGACAGTGTGCAGGCGGCGTTGGAGCGGGCAGGGCAAGCGCGCCAGGACGACCTGGTGCTTGCTGCGGTGCAGGCGCGCCTGGATGCGCTGACGCCCCGTGAGCGCGATGTGTTCGTGCCACTGGCCCAAGGCTTGAGCAACCGCGAGATTGCCGAGCGCCTGGGCATCAGCGTGAAGACCGTGGACCTGTACCGGGGGCGGGTGATGAAGCGCCTGCAGGCGCAAAGCCTGGCCGAGCTGGTAGGCATGGCGATCGCCTGTGGAGCGGTAGAGGCGCTGGGTTTGCGCGCGCGCTGAAACGTCGCCGGCAACGGCCGTTTCATGAATATTTGCATAGCCCCCTAATCAAAGCTTTGACATTCACTGCCTAGGCAGTAATATTTTTAAACAATTGCCCGAGCAGAGCGCGATGTCCCATTTCACCCCGGAAAATTTCCAGACCTGCGCCATCGGCATGCTGCTGGGGCGTGCGGCGATCCTCAAGGACCGCATTCTCGACTGGCACCTCGAATCAGAGGGCGTCACCGCCGCACAGTTCAAGGTGCTGATCATCGTCACCCAGTACCAGGTGGATACCCCGGCCGAACTGTGCCGCTACCTGGGCCTGGACAGCGGTTCGATGACCCGCATGCTCGACCGCCTCGAGCAGAAGGGCCTGATCCTGCGCAACCGCTGCGCCGATGACCGCCGCCAGGTGCGCCTGGCGCTGAGTGACGATGGCCAGCGCCTGGCCGACCGCCTGCCAGAGATCGGCGCGGCGGCGATGAACGAACTGGTCGGCGTGTTGCAGCCAGACGAGCTGAAGACCCTCGAAGGCCTGCTGGCCAAGGTCCTGCTTGGTGCCGGCGACCCTCTGACGATCCGCCGCTTCGGCGATCGTTGATCCCTGTTACGCATATTCCAAGGTATTGTCATGGCCACTCCCACAGACACCTCAACTCCCTCCGCCGACGCCCCAGCGCCGGGCAAGCGCAAGGCCTGGCTGCTCGGCCTGTTGTTGCTGGTGCTGCTCGTCGGCGCGGGCACCTGGGCCTGGTACAGCCTGGTCGGGCGCTGGCACGAAAGCACCGACGACGCCTACGTCAATGGCAACGTGGTGGAAATCACCCCGCTGGTGACCGGTACCGTCACCAGTATCGGCGCCGATGACGGCGACCTGGTGCATGCCGGCCAGGTGCTGTTGCAGTTCGACCCGTCCGACAGCGAAGTGGCCCTGCAGTCTGCCGAAGCGAAGCTGGCGCGCACCGTGCGCCAGGTGCGCGGGCTTTACAGCAACGTCGATTCGCTCAAGGCCCAGCTGGAAACCCGCCAGGCCGAACTGCAGAAAGCCCAGCAGAACTACAACCGGCGCAAGGTGCTGGCTGACAGCGGTGCGATTGCAGCGGAAGAAATCTCCCATGCCCGTGACGACCTGACCGTGGCCCAGGCCGCCGTCAACAGCGCACGCCAGCAGCTGAACACCAGCACCGCACTGGTCGACGACACCGTGGTGTCCTCGCACCCCGAGGTGATGGCGGCCGCGGCCGACCTGCGCCAGGCCTACCTCGATCACGCCCGCACTACCTTGCTGGCGCCGGTGACCGGCTATGTTGCCAAGCGCACCGTGCAGCTCGGCCAGCGCCTGCAGCCCGGCACTGCGACCATGGCCGTGATCCCGCTCAATGAAGTGTGGATCGACGCCAACTTCAAGGAAACCCAGTTGCGCGACATGCGCATCGGCCAGCCGGTGGAAATCAGCGCCGACCTGTATGGCAGCGAGGTCAAGTACAGCGGCACGGTCGACAGCCTCGGTGCCGGTACCGGCAGCGCCTTCGCCCTGCTGCCTGCGCAGAACGCCACCGGCAACTGGATCAAGATCGTCCAGCGCGTGCCGGTGCGTATTCACCTGAGCCCTGACCAGCTCAAGGACCACCCGTTGCGCATCGGCCTGTCCACCGTGGTCGAAGTCGACCTTCACGACCAGAGCGGCCCGACCCTGGCCCAGCAGCCACCGCAGCAGGCCAGCTACACCACCCAGGTGTATGACCGCCAGCTGGGCGAGGCGGACCAGCTGATCGCCCGGCTGATCCACGAAAACAGCGCCACCGGCAAGACGGCGCAGCGATGAGCAACAACGCCCCGGCCCAGTTCACCCCGCCGAGCCTGTTGCTGACCACCATCGGCCTGTCGCTGGCGACCTTCATGCAGGTGCTCGACACCACCATCGCCAACGTGGCGCTGCCGACCATTTCCGGCAACCTGGGGGTGAGCTACGAGCAGGGCACCTGGGTGATCACCTCGTTCGCGGTGAGCAACGCCATCGCCTTGCCGCTGACCGGCTGGTTGAGCCGGCGCTTTGGCGAGGTGAAGCTGTTCATCTGGGCCACGCTGCTGTTCGTGCTGGCGTCGTTCCTGTGCGGTGTCGCCCAGTCGATGCCGGAGCTGGTCGGCTTTCGTGTGCTGCAGGGTGTGGTGGCCGGGCCGCTGTACCCGATGACCCAGACCTTGCTGATCGCCGTCTACCCGCCGGCCAAACGCGGCATGGCCCTGGCCTTGCTGGCGATGGTCACGGTGGTGGCGCCGATTGCCGGGCCGATATTGGGTGGTTGGATCACCGACAGTTACAGCTGGCCGTGGATCTTCTTCATCAACGTGCCGATCGGCCTGTTCGCCGCCGCCGTGGTGCGCCAGCAGATGCGCACGCGGCCGGTCGTCACCAGCCGCCAGCCGATGGACTACATTGGCCTGCTGACGCTGATCGTTGGTGTGGGCGCATTGCAGGTGGTGCTGGACAAGGGCAATGACCTGGACTGGTTCGAATCGTCGTTCATCATCATCGGCAGCCTGATCTCGGTGGTGTTCCTGGCGATCTTCATCATCTGGGAACTCACCGACCGCCACCCGGTGGTCAACCTGCGGCTGTTCGTGCACCGCAATTTCCGCGTCGGCACCATTGTGCTGGTCGGTGGTTATGCCGGGTTCTTCGGCATCAACCTGATCCTGCCGCAGTGGTTGCAGACGCAGATGGGCTACACCGCCACCTGGGCGGGCCTGGCGGTGGCGCCGATTGGTTTGCTGCCGGTGATCATGTCGCCGTTCGTGGGCAAGTACGCGCACCGCTTCGACCTGCGGGTGCTGGCGGGGCTGGCGTTTCTGGCGATTGGCACCAGCTGCTTCATGCGCGCGGGGTTCACCAGCGAGGTGGACTTCCAGCACATCGCCCTGGTGCAGTTGTTCATGGGCATCGGCGTGGCGCTGTTCTTCATGCCGACCTTGAGCATCCTGCTGTCGGACCTGCCGCCGCACCAGATTGCCGATGGCTCGGGGCTGGCGACCTTCCTGCGTACGCTGGGGGGGAGCTTTGCGGCTTCGTTGACTACATGGATCTGGATTCGCCGGGCGGACCAGCATCATGCCTACCTGAGCGAGCACATCAGCCAGTTCGACCCGGCCACGCGGCACACGCTGGAGCAGCTGGGCGGGGCGAGTTCGCAGAATTATGCGAAGCTGGAACAGATTGTGAATGCGCAGGCGTACATGATGTCGACGGTGGACTACTTCACCTTGATGACTTGGGTGTTTGCCGGGTTGATCCTGCTGGTGTGGCTGGCCAAGCCGCCGTTTACGGCGAAGGCAGGGCCGGCCTCGGCGGGGCATTGAGATTGTTTGCCTTAAGCTCTTCAGCGCCATTGAAACCGAGCGCCGCCCGCGCGGCGCATCGCGGATAAATCCGCTCCTACATTTGTTGCAACGTGCCGAACCTGTTACGCCATGGTTGCCAGCCTTGGTGCATGTCTTGAGCCGTGTAAACAAAGCTGACAACCATGGCCTGTCAGGCATGGCCACGTTGCAACGAATGTAGGAGCGGATTTATCCGCGATGCGCCGCGCGGGCGGCGCTCGGCCTCAATGGCGCCGAAAATGCTGTGGCGTACACCCCCTTGCCCTCACACGATCTTATCCCCTATCGTCACCGCTCCCTCCCCAAACCATCGGCAGTCCCATGGAGAAAGTCATTGTCATCACCGGTGCCAGCCGTGGCATCGGCGCCGCCACCGCCTTGCAGGCCGCCCGTGAGGGCTACCGCATCTGCATCAACTACCACGCCGACGACCAGGCCGCCGACAGCATCCTCGCCCAGGTTCGCGCCTTGGGTGCCGACGCCATCAGCGTGCGCGCCGACGCCAGTGTCGAAGACGAGGTGATCCAGTTGTTCCACCGCGTCGACCAGGAACTCGGCCCGGTCACCGCGCTGGTCAACAACGCCGGTACCATTGGCCAGCAGAGCCGTGTCGAGGACATGTCCGAGTTCCGCCTGCTCAAGGTGATGAAGACCAATGTCGTCGGCCCCATGCTCTGCGCCAAGCACGCCTTGCTGCGCATGGCCCGCCGTCATGGCGGGCATGGTGGCGCGATCGTCAATGTGTCCTCGCTTGCCGCACGCCTCGGCTCACCCAACGAGTACGTCGACTACGCCGCCTCCAAAGGTGCGCTGGACACCTTCACCATCGGCCTGGCCAAGGAAGTGGCGGGTGAGGGCGTGCGGGTCAACGGCGTGCGACCGGGTTACATCCACACCGGTTTCCATGCCCTTTCCGGTGACCCTGATCGCGTGACCAAGCTTGAATCTGGCCTGCCCATGGGCCGGGGCGGGCGCGCCGAAGAAGTGGCAGAGGCGATTCTCTGGCTGCTGTCGGACAAGGCCTCGTACTCCACCGGCAGCTTCATCGAACTGGGCGGCGGGCGTTGAGCGCTGCCCGTCAGGGCAGCTCATCCGCCAGCAACTGGCGTACCCGCTCGGCCAGTGCCTCAAGCTCGAAAGGCTTGGTCAGCACGCTGGTACCCTGCAGCAACTGGCCGTCGCTGAGCGCCGCACTCTCGTCGTAGCCGGTAATGAACAGCACTTTCAGGTGCGGATACCGTTGCCGGCACTGCTCAGCCAACTGGCGGCCACTGAGGCCGTGGGGCAGGCCGATATCGCTCAGCAGCAGGTCAGGTTGCTCGCACTGCTGCAGGTACGCCAGCGCGGCAGGGCCATTTTCGAAGGCCTCGACCTGATAGCCCAGCTCTTCCAGCACTTCGCCGACCACCAGGCGCAGCGCCGCCTGGTCTTCCACCAGTACGATGCGTTGCCCGCCCGAGCTGCTGGCCAACCCTTTGCTCGCCGGTGGCGCAGTGGCCACAACAGGCTGTTCGTGATGGCGCGGCAAGTACAGCTCGACCCGTGTGCCTTTACCAGGCGTGGAGAGCAGGCGCAGCTGGCCGCCCGACTGGCGCACGAAACCATACGTCATCGACAACCCCAGGCCGGTGCCTTGGCCCATGGGTTTGGTGGAGAAGAACGGGTCGATTGCCCGTGCCGCCACCGCTGCGCTCATGCCGCAACCGGTGTCGGCCACGCTGAGCCGTACATAGTCCCCGGCGGCCAGTTCGAGCGGGCGTGCCTGCTCGCTGCCGAGGCTGATGTTGTCGCCCTCGATATCGATCGCGCCACCATCGGGCATGGCGTCACGCGCATTGATGCACAGGTTGAGCAGGGCGCTTTCCAGTTGCGGTGGGTCGATGAACGTCGGCCACAACCGGGCGTTGAAGTGGCTGCGCAAGGTGATGGACGGGCCTATGCTGCGGTGGATCAGCTCTTCCATGTCGTTGACCAGTGCCGCGACCCCGGTCGAACGCGGTTGCAAGGTCTGCTGGCGTGAAAAGGCCAGCAACCGGTGCACCAATGCTGATGCCCGTTGCGCCGAGTGGCTGGACAGTTGGAGCAAAGGCCCCAACTCTTCGTAGCGCTGCTGGCCCAGGCGCTTTTTCATCAACTCCTGGGCATTGATGATGCCGCCCAGCAGGTTGTTGAAATCGTGAGCGATGCCGCCGCTGAGTTGCCCCACGGCTTCCATCTTCTGCGCTTGGCGCAGCGCCTGTTCGGCCTTGGCCAGGCGCTGCTGCTCCTGCACTCGCTCGGTGATGTCAAAGGCGAATAGATAGGCACCTAGCACGCTGTCATCGTGGTTGCGCAAGGCGTTGAAACGCAGCTCGTAGTGGCGTTGTCCGAAAGCACCAATCTCGATGAACTGTTCGCCTGCCAGCGCCCGTTGCCACATGGGTATGATCAGATCGCGGTCCGTGGGGGCGTTTTCCATCAATGCTGGCAGATAGTCGCCGACCTCAGGCGTGCGCCCGTACAAGGCATGGAAATCGTGCCTGGCCTGACGGTTGACCGCCAGCCAGTGCATGCCGGTATCAACCACATGCAAGTTGACCACGCTATGGTCGACCAGCTCGGCGAACAGGCGCCGTTCGGCCAATGCTGCACCGACCCGCTGCTCAAGCTCTTCGTTCAGTTGCTGCAGTGCCTGCTCGGCCCTGCGCCGCTCGGTGACATCCTTGAACAGCACCGCGACCTGGCGGCGCTCTGCCGGCTCCACGCGGAAGGTGGTCACCGATAGTACATGGCCAGTGGCGACCAGCTCCTGTTCGAACTGCATTGGCTCGCCGGTACGCAACACCTCGCCGTAGCGGGCCACCCAGTCGTCGGCTTCGTTGGGCACCATTTCTCGCAGCTTCTGCCCGACCACATTTGGGATCCCTGCATGCTTGGCGTAGGCCGCGTTGGCCAGCACGTGGATGTAGTCGCTGAGCGGGCCGTGGGGGCCGTCGAAGAATTCGATGATGCAGAAGCCTTCGTCCATGGTGTCGAACAGAAAGCGATAGATGTTCTGGTCCTGGTCTGCGTGTTGCAGCAGCTTGGACTCCAGCTGTGCGTTACGTTGGCGCAGGGTTTCGATTTCCTGGCGCAGTGCGAGCAGGTCGCGGCGGGGCATGGCGACGTCCGACAGAAATGAATGGCCAGACTTTACCTGTCCGCAACGCAGCCGCATAGCGGCCTACAGCGGTAAGCGCCGATTTTCCAGCAGCTGTACCACTTGCTGGTTGAGGGCTGCCAGCTCGAAGGGCTTGTACAGTATGGCGCTGTGCCGGCCGGGGGGGACATTGATTCGATTGCTGGCATAGGCCGTGATGTACAGCACCGCGATAGTGCCCGGCAGCTTCTGGCAGGCTGCTGCTATCTGGTCGCCATCGACCCCGCCCGGCAAGCCGATATCGGTGATAAGCAGGTGCGGGCGCAAGCCTGCCTGCAAGGCTTCCAGTGCGTCGCGGCCGTCGCTGAAGGCATGCACCCTGTGCCCCTGTTCCTCGAGCACTTCGCTGATCAGCAGGCGCAGGGTGTCCTGGTCTTCCACCAGCATCACCTCTTGAGGCGTTGCATGGTGCCCTTCGCGGGTTGCCTGTGGCTGCTCGCTGGCTTGCGCAGCGGTGCCGCTGGAGGCCCGCGGAAGGTAGAGGTGGATGCAGGCGCCGTGCCCCGGTTCGCTGACGATGCGCAACCGGCCCCCGGACTGGCGCACGAAGCCATACACAATTGACAGCCCAAGACCGGAGCCCTGGCCCAGTGGTTTGGTGGTGAAGAAAGGCTCGAGTGCCCGTTGCAGCACTTCGGCGGGCATGCCGACACCGCTGTCGCAGACGCTGAGATGAAGGTAGGCGCCGCAGGGCAGCTCCAGTGCACGGGCCTGCACTTCATCGAGCTGGGCGTTTTCACTGGCAATACGCAGCGTGCCACCGAGCGGCATGGCGTCGCGGGCGTTGATGCACAGGTTGAGCAGCGCGTTCTCCAGTTGATGCGGATCGATCTGCACCAGCCAGCAGTCGCTTTGGGTCTGGTCGATGAAGGTGATGCGCTCATCGAGCGAGCTGGCAATCAGCTCGTGCATGCCGGCCACCAGCTGTTGGACGTTCACGGCCTGAGGTACCAGCGTCTGCTGGCGCGAGAACGCCAGCAGGCGCTGGACCAGCGAGGCCGCGCGTTGAGCGTTGCGCCGGGCGACGCCGAGCAGCCGGGAGCTGTCATGGTAGCGCTGCTCGGCCTGGCGCTGCTCGGCCATCTCCAGCGCGCCGAGGATGCCACCCAACAGGTTGTTGAAGTCATGTGCGATGCCGCCGGTCAACTGCCCCACTGCTTCCATTTTCTGCGATTGGCGCAGGGCCTCTTCGGTCGTGCGCAGGCGCTCCTGCTCGGCGACACGCTCGCTGATGTCATAGGCGAACAGGTAACCACCCTGGATCTGTTGCTGGGCGTCGCGCAAGGTGTTGTAGCTGATTTGATAGTGGCGCAGGGCATCGGGTGGGCCGATGGCGATGGTGTCGATGAATGCTTCGCCGGTGAGCACGCGCGGCCACGTCGCTTCCAGCCATTTGCAGATGTCAGGCTGGTTGGCAATGAACTGCGGGATGTAGTCACCGACCTGCGGCACGAAACCGCGCAGGCGTTTGAAGGTTTCCTGCGCGGTGCGGTTGATTGCCAGCAGGCGGAAGTTGCGATCGGCTGCAAACACGTTGGCCTGGCTGTGATCGACCAGTTCGCCCAGCAGCTTGTTGTTGGCCTGGGCTTGATCGATGCGCAGGGCCAGGTCCTGCAGCGCTTGGGGGGAGGGCGTCGAGTCGTCAGGCGGCATGGGGCGATCCAGCGTGTGGGGTCGCCCAACTATAGCCGCTCTTGTTCACGCCTTCCTTCAGAACTTCAGAACGAGCGGATGATGCGCCCCAAGGTTTCCATGGCGCGTTCGGCGTTCTCGTTCCACGGTGTGCCGTAGTTCAGACGGATGCAATTGCCAAAGCGTCGGGTCGGCGAAAAGATCGGCCCCGGTGCGATGCTGATGCCCTGGGCCAAAGCCATGTGGAACAGCTTGAGGGCGTCCATCTGTTCAGGCAGTTCCAGCCACAGGAAGTAGCCGCCGGAGGGCTGGCTGACGCGGGTCTGCGCCGGAAAATGGCGGGCGATGGCGGCCAGCATGTTGGCCTGCTGCCCCTCCAGGGCGTAGCGCAGCTTGCGCAGGTGGCGGTCGTAGCCACCGTGCTGAAGGTAGTCGGCGATGGCGGCTTGGGCGGGCATCGAGGCGCACAGCGAGGTCATCAACTTCAGCCGCTCGATTTTCTGGGCAAAACGCCCCGCAGCGACCCAACCAATGCGGTAACCCGGTGCCAGGCTCTTGGCAAACGAGCCGCAATGCATCACCAGCCCCTGGGTGTCGAACGCCTTGGCCGGTTTCGGGGCCTGTTGCGAGTAGTAGAGCTCGGCGTAGACATCGTCTTCGATCAACGGCACCTGATGGTGGCGTAGCAGTTCGACCAATGCCTGCTTCTTCGCCTCGGGCATGCTCGCGCCCACCGGGTTCTGGAAGTTGGTCATGCACCACACGGCCTTTACCGGGTGCTTGTCCAGGGTCTGGGCCAGCACGGCCAGGTCCATGCCCTCGCGCGGGTGCACCGGGATTTCCACGGCCTTGAGCTTGAGCCGCTCCAGCACTTGCAGGCAGGCGTAAAAGGCCGGTGCCTCGATGGCCACCAGGTCGCCGGGTTCGGTAACGGCCTGCAGGCACAGGTTCAGGGCTTCCAGCGCGCCATTGGTGATCAGCAGCTCTTCCATCGGCAGCATCAACCCACCGACCATGTAGCGCAGGGCGATTTGCCGGCGCAATTGTGGGTTGCCCGGCGACAGGTCGGTGACCACCATGCGCGGGTCCATGGCCCGGCTGGCGCTGGCCAGCGAGCGTGACAGGCGCTGCAGCGGGAACAGTTCAGGGCTGGGGAAGGCCGAGCCGAACGGTACGGTACTTGGGTCCTTGATCGAGTCGAGGATGGAGAACACCAGGCCGCTGACGTCCACCTCGGTCGATTCGCTGAGCGGCTCCAGCGCCTGCGGTTCACTGAACTGGCGCGGTGCATGGGCGTTGACGAAGTAGCCTGAGCGTGGCCGTGCGCGGATCAGCCCACGGCGTTCGAGCAGGTAGTAGGCCTGGAACACCGTGGACGGGCTGACGCCGTGAGTCTGGCTGGCATAGCGTACCGAAGGCACGCGCTGGCCTGGGCCGAGTACCCCGGAGCGGATCAGTTCGGCAATGTCGTCGGCGAAGCGTTCGTAACGTTTCATGGGGGCTCGGCAGGCAAGGTGAACGATCAGTGTAAGGGATCAGCGGTTCAGTGGCGCCACGAAGCGGCTGCGGGCAACGCTGCGCACGGCGGGCTGGTCACTGTCGCGGATTTCGAAGGCCAGGTCCTGTGAGCTGCTGGCCGGGCGCTCGGCCAGCAGTGCCACCGACACAGGCAGCTCGCTCATTTCGCCGGCCGGGATGCTGAACTCGGTGTTGCCGTGCAGTTCGAAGCCCTCGGCATCGAGCAGGCGCAGGCGGTAACGCTGGGGTTGCGCGGTCTTGTTGATGACTTTAAGCAAATAGATGTTCTCGATCTGGCCTTGGGCGTTTTCACGGAACAGGCCACGGTCCTTGATCACGTCCAGCGATACCATCGGGCGCAGCTGCAGAGCCACCACCAGGGCGCCGATCATCAGCACCAGCGCGGCGGCGTAGCCGAGCAGGCGCGGGCGTGCCCAGTGGGAAGTTCCACCTTGCAGGCTGTGCTCGGACTTGTAGCCGATCAGGCCGCGGGGGTAACCCATCTTGCCCATGACGTTGTCGCAGGCATCGATACAGGCCGCGCAACCAATGCAGGCCATCTGCAGGCCGTCGCGGATATCGATGCCGGTGGGGCAGACCTGCACGCACAGGGTGCAGTCGATACAGTCGCCCAGGCCTTGGGCACGGGCGTCGCTGCCTTTCTTGCGCGGGCCGCGGGATTCGCCGCGGCGCGGGTCGTAGGCCACGGCCAGGGTGTCCTGGTCGAACATCACGCTCTGGAAACGCGCATAGGGGCACATGTGCAGGCACACCGCCTCGCGCAGCCAGCCTGCATTGATATAGGTGGCGGCGGTGAAGAACAGCACCCAGAACAGTGCCACGCCGCCGAGCTGCAGGGTAAACAGTTCATGGGCCAGTGGGCGTATTGGCGTGAAGTAGCCGACGAAGGTCAGGCCGGTTAGCACGCCAATGGCCAGCCACAGGCTGTGCTTGAGCGTGCGCCGGGCCAGTTTGTTCAGGCTCCAGGGTGCTGCAGCCAATTTGATGCGCTGGTTGCGGTCGCCTTCGGTGACCTTCTCGCACCACATGAACAGCCAGGTCCAAGTGCTTTGCGGGCAGCTGTAGCCGCACCACACCCGGCCGGCGTAGACGGTGATGGCAAACAGGCCGAAGGCGCAGATGATCAGCAGCGCCGAGAGCAGGATGAAGTCCTGCGGCCAGAAGGTCGCGCCGAAGATGTGGAACTTGCTGTCGGCCAGGTCCCACAGCACCGCCTGGCGACCGTTCCAGTCGAGCCAGGCAGTGCCGAAGAACAGCGCGAACAGCACGCCGGCGAAGGCTATGCGCAGCGTGCGGTACAGGCCGGTGAAACTGCGGGTGTGGATACCCTCGGCGGCAATCTGGATGGCATGGATTCGATCAGTCATGGCGTCGGTGCTCTTCTGGCCTCGATCAGGCACGAGCACTATGACCCCCGAACTGTTTTCAGCACAGACTCAGGTCAGGCGATAAAAACCATATCAGATTGCCGCAAATGGTCTCGCAAGCCCTAGATCACCGAGCCTGGCGTGCTGGCCTTGAGGTGCCTGCGGCTATCGACCGCACCCGCCACAGTCAGCGCGTCGGCTTCGGCCTCGGTGATCGGGAAGCGTTCGCCGGCGAGGATGGCCACGGACATCCGCAACTGTTCGTCAGTGATGATTTCGATCTCGGGGCCTTTGCCCTCGATGCGCAGCTTTTCACCAATGAGGGTGCAGCGCTGGGTGCTTTCTTCGACTTCGATGGGCATGGTGGCGTCCTCCGGGGCGGTTACAGGTTGTGACCACAGGCGAAGGAAGGTTGCTGCATCGGCTTGCCGGGTGGGCACTTTGCGGGCTGCGCAGGGGTCAACTTCATTAGGCACCCGTCCGGCCTCTTCGCGGGCAAGCCTGCTTCCACAAATAGTGCGCGGACCTCTGTGGGAGCGGGCTTGCCCGCGACGAGGCCGGTGCAGGCAGAGCATCCCTTCAGCCCGGTACCCAATCCATGGATCTGATCTGGCAAACCATTCAGGCCGAATTCGCCGACATCACCCATGAACGCGAGGTCATCCAGGTTCTCGTTCGTCTGCTGATGGCCGCTGTACTGGGTGCCGTGCTGGGTTTCGAGCGCGAGCACAAAGGCAAGTCCGCCGGCGTGCGCACGCACATGCTGGTATCCCTGGGCGCGGCGCTGTTCGTGCTGGCACCCAGCATGGCCGGTGCTGATCAGCAGGCCCTGAGCCGAGTGATCCAGGGTATCGTCGCCGGCATCGGCTTTCTCGGCGCGGGCACCATCCTCAAGGGTAACGGCCAGGACACCAGCCACGTCAAAGGCCTGACCACCGCTGCGGGGTTGTGGATGACAGCTGCAATCGGTACCGCTGCGGGCATGGGGCGCGAAGCCACGGCGCTGGTCAGCACGGTGCTGGCGCTGTTGGTCCTGGGCACGATGCCGCTACTGGTGGAGAAGGTCGAGGGAGAGGACGAGGAGAAGCAGAACGAGGAGGGGGGCAGGAAGCACTGAGGGGAGCCGAAGCTCCCCTCAAAGCGTTGTTGCCTGCTCTTTTCTTATTATTGAGACCGGCCTTTTATTGTTTTTGTAGGCTAGCCTTGATGTCGCGTGCGACCCCCATCCGGGGTCAAGAGCAAACGTATTTTTTTGAGCGCTGACCTGCTTTCATCCTGTGGATCCGAGCCTGACTGCCGCTACCTTCAGGTAGTTTTATTGTTCTGTGTCAGTCCGCGGGGCGAGCCCCTGAAAAGCCTGTCTACTCCAAAAAAATCTGCTTGCTGCGCCTCTGCCGTGTTGTTCTTGTTATGTCAGAGCCGTTACATGTTGTTTTTATTGGTTATCGCGTTTTTCTTGTTGTTGTACCAAACATATAGCAGGTGCCGTGCCAACTTTTTAAAAGCCTTTAAAATCAATGGTTTGGCGTGAGTGACGAAATCGGTCGACCTGAAATTCTGTCGATTTGTTTCCCTGTTACCCGGTTTTTTGCTGAAAACTGTGGGGGCGGTAACACTCACCCACACTCATGTGACACCTGTATGAAACTCATTGTGCGCTGCGTGCACGTGCCACCCTCGAACCGTTGGCGCGGCCCAGCACCGCGCTGATACGCTGCCCGGCGGCAATCAGCCGGTCAAGGTCGATACCGGTCTGGATGCCCAGCCCCTGCAGCAGGTACAGCACATCCTCGGTGGCGATGTTGCCGGTAGCGCCCTTGGCGTAAGGGCAGCCGCCCAGGCCTGCGACCGAGCTGTCGAACACGCTGATGCCTTCGAGCAGGCTGGCATACACGTTGGCCAGCGCCTGGCCATAGGTGTCGTGGAAGTGGCCGGCCAGTTGCGCGCGTGGCACCACGGCCGACACCACCTCGAACAGCCGCCGGGTATCACCGGCCGTGCCGGTGCCGATGGTGTCACCCAGCGAAACCTCGTAGCAGCCCATGTCGTGCAGGGCCTTGGCCACTGGCGCTACCTGCTCGGCGCTGACCTTGCCTTCATAAGGGCAGCCCAGCACACAGGAAACGTAACCGCGTACCCGCACGCCGTGGCTGCGGGCGGCCTGCATGATCGGTTCGAACCGCTGCAGGCTTTCGCTGATCGAGCAGTTGATGTTGCGTTGCGAGAAGGCCTCGGACGCGGCGGCAAACACCGCCACTTCCTTCACCCCGGCCGCCAGGGCGTCCTCTAAACCGCGCAGGTTGGGCGCCAACGCGGCATAGGTAACACCCGTGCGCTGCTGGATACCGGCGAACACTTCGGCCGAACCGGCCATTTGTGGTACCCATTTGGGCGAGACGAAACTGCCGACCTCGATATAGCTCAGCCCGGCGTTGGTCAGGTCGTCGACCAGTTGCACCTTGTCGGCGACGCTGATGGGTTGGGCCTCGTTTTGCAGGCCGTCGCGGGGGCCGACTTCGACCAGGCGGACTGTTGCGGGCATGGGCATGGTGGGGTTCCTGTCAGCGTTTGTCTTTATTGTTCAGGGTGGCGGCCAGGGCCTGTTCGCAGCGCTCCTGGGCGGTATCCAGTTCCAGTTGCATCTGGTGGATATCGAGCATCTGCTGTTCCAGCTGGGCTCGGCGCTCTGCGATCTTCGCCAGCATGCTGTGAAGCTGCTTGAGGTTGCCGCTGCTGGGGTCGTACAGCTCGATCAGCTCACGGCATTCGGCCAGTGAGAAGCCGATGCGCTTGCCGCGCAGGATGAGCTTCAGGCTCACTTTGTCACGGGCCGAATAGATGCGCTCCAGGCCGCGCCGCTCGGGGCTCAGCAGGCCCTGTTCCTCATAGAAGCGGATGGCGCGGGTGGTGATGTCCAGCTCGCGGGAGAGGTCGGAGATGCTGTAGGTCTGGCTGCTCATGCTAGGGCTCGGCGTGGGGTATGCCAGTATCCTGAGGGCAGGTTGACGTATACGTCAAGCAGATCAGTCGGGCTGCCCCGAGCGCCGGTAGCCATTGGGTGTCTGCCCGCTCAGGCGCTTGAAGAAGCGGGCGAAATAGGTAGGGTCGCTGAAACCCAGGTTGTCCGACAGCTGCCCGATGCTCATGCGCGTATAGATGAGGTTGCGGCGAGCCTCCAGCAACAGGCGCTGATGGATCACCTGCAACGCGGTCTGCCCGCTCAATGCCCGGCACAGCTGGTTGAGCTGCAGGCTGGGGATGTTCAGGCGCGCGGCGAAGTCCTCCACCGACAGGTGTTCGCGGTAGTGCGCCTCGACCAGCCGCAGGTACTGCCCGAGCAACTGCCGGTCACGTTCGTCACGGTTGCGTGGTGGCTGCCCCAGTTGCTGGCGGCGGCTGATCCACACCATCAGCGCGGTCACCAGTGCCTCGAGCATGGTCGCCCGCGCGGGGGCGTTGCCCTGGTACTCCTGCTGCAGTGTTTCGATCAGGCCGCGCAACTGCACGCGGTCCTTGCCCAGCGGGTAACACGCCGCTTTCGCCAGCACCCCCAGCGGTGCACCCAGGCGCTGTTCCAGGTCGGCCACCAATGCGCTGCCGAACGTCAGCACATGGCCCTGGATATCGGCGCTGAAGCGAAAACCGTGCACGGTCAGCGGCGGCACCACTTGTATCGCAGCCTCGACGACTGTGCTGCGCACGCCTTCGATTTCCACTTGGGCCTCACCGCGCTGCACATAGAGCAACTGGAACAGCTCGGCGTGCTGGTGCGGTTTGATCTCCCAGTGGTGCAGGCGGCTGCGCGCCGGGATCGACTCGCAATGCAGCAGGTCGGTGCCGGGCCAGTGCTGGTTTTCGCCATATAACTGGAACAGCGGGACGCCGGGGAGGGTAGATCTCATGTCGTAATTGCCTGTCCGTTAATCGAACAATTTTTGTAAAAGTGCATTTTTTGCATCGGATAGCACACTTAATTGGCCGTTATTGCCAGTAAAAATGCAAGGGCTGATCCTAATAACGAGATAAAAACAATGAACACTCAGGTTGCAATCATCGGCGCAGGCCCGTCCGGCCTGCTGCTTGGCCAGCTGCTGCACAAGGCCGGAATCGACACGGTCATTCTCGAACGCCAGACCCCCGAATACGTGCTTGGCCGCATCCGTGCCGGTGTGCTTGAACAAGGCACCGTCGACCTGCTGCGCGAAGCCGGCGTCGCCGAACGCATGGACCGCGAAGGCCTGGTGCACGAGGGCGTCGAGCTGCTGGTTGCAGGCCGTCGCCAGCGCCTGGACCTGAAGCACCTCACCGGCGGCAAGACGGTGATGGTCTACGGCCAGACCGAAGTCACCCGGGACCTGATGCAGGCCCGCGAAGCCAGCGGCGCGCCGATCATCTACTCGGCCAGCAACGTGCAACCCCACGAGCTCAAGGGCGAACGCCCCTACGTGACCTTTGAAAAGGACGGTCAGGCCCACCGCCTGGACTGCGACTACATTGCCGGTTGCGATGGCTTCCACGGCGTATCGCGCAAGAGCATCCCCGAAGGCGTGCTCAAGGAATACGAGCGGGTGTACCCGTTTGGCTGGCTGGGCATGCTGTCCGATACCCCGCCGGTCAACCACGAGCTGATCTACGCCCACCACGCGCGTGGCTTCTCGCTGTGCAGCCAGCGCTCGCAGACGCGCAGTCGCTATTACCTGCAGGTGCCGCTGGAAGAACGTGTGGAAGACTGGTCCGACGAGCGCTTCTGGAACGAGCTCAAGGCGCGCCTGCCCGAAGACGTGGCGCAGCACCTGGTTACCGGGCCTGCCCTGGAAAAGAGCATCGCGCCGCTGCGCAGCCTGGTGGTCGAGCCGATGCAGTACGGTAACCTGTTCCTGGTCGGCGATGCCGCGCACATCGTTCCACCGACGGGTGCCAAGGGTCTGAACCTGGCGGCCTCCGACGTCAACTACCTGTACCGGATCCTGGTCAAGGTATACCGCGAGGGGCGCACCGACCTGCTGGAACAGTATTCGCCCCTGGCGCTGCGTCGGGTGTGGAAGGGCGAGCGTTTCAGCTGGTTCATGACCCAGCTGCTGCATGACTTTGGCGAGCACAAGGATGCCTGGGATCAGAAAATGCAGGAGGCCGATCGCGAGTATTTCCTGACCTCGCCGGCGGGGTTGGTGAACATTGCCGAGAATTACGTGGGGTTGCCGTACGAGGAGGTGGCCTGAGGCGCCGGGGTACGCCGACAGGGGGTTGTCGCCTGTGGGATCGAGCGCCG
>NZ_BCAZ01000047.1:0-45394 GCF_001320205.1 Pseudomonas sp. NBRC 111123 | reverse complement strand
CTCGATCTACGCCACACCACAAACCTCAAACTGTTCCCTCTCCGGCACCCCCCCAACCCCGGCACGGCTATTGCTACTCCGCTGGCACCACACCGTTTTTATGACGGTCAGCCACGCGAGAGAGCACGATGCCCCAGGCCGCCCACTTTTCCCGAGTCCCTGATCCGCAGGGGCGTACCCCGGTCGAACAGGAGAGTCGACAGGGGCTGGAGCAGGCGTTTGCCCTGTTCAATCAGGTTTCCACTCAGCTCAACCAGTCCTACAGCATGCTCGAAGCCCGCGTCAGCGAGCTCAAGGGCGAGCTGGCAGTGGTCGGTGCGCAGCGCATGGCCGAGTTGAACGAAAAGGAGCGCCTGGCCAACCGCCTGCAGAACCTGCTCGACCTGCTGCCGGGCGGGGTGATCGTGATCGACGACCAAGGCCTGGTGCGCGAGGCCAATCCGGCAGCCTGCGAAATGCTCGGCGAGCCTGTGGTCGGCCAGCTGTGGCGCCAAGTGATCGCGCGCAGCTTCGCCCCGCGCAAGGACGACGGCCATGAGGTCTCGCTGCGCGATGGTCGGCGGTTGTCGATCGCCACGCGTTCGCTGGATGCCGAACCAGGTCAGCTGGTATTGCTCAACGACCTGACTGAAACCCGTCGTTTGCAAGACCAGTTGGCCCGGCATGAGCGCTTGTCTTCGCTGGGGCGCATGGTCGCCTCGCTGGCGCACCAGATCCGTACGCCGCTGTCGGCCGCCATGCTCTATGCCAGCCACTTGGCCGACGGTGAGCGCGAGCTCGCGCCAGAAACCCGCCAGCGCTTCGCCGGCAGCCTGAAAGAGCGCCTGCACGAGCTGGAGCACCAGGTGCGCGACATGCTGGTGTTCGCCCGTGGCGAGCTGCCGCTGGGGGATCGGCTGACCCCCAAAGCCCTGTTCCAGGCCCTGCAGCAAGCGGCTCAGCCCCATGTGCAAGGGCACGCCGTGCGCTGGCAGTGCGACAGCCACCTGGGTGAGTTGCTGTGCAATCGCGACACCCTGGTCGGTGCCTTGCTCAACCTGATCGAGAACGCCTTGCAGGCCAGCGACAGCCCGGCGCGGCTCAAGGTGCACCTGTTCCGCCGTGAGCGCACCTTGCACCTGAACATCAGCGATGCCGGCAGTGGCATCGATGCCGAGTTGCTGGGGCGCCTGGGCGAACCGTTCCTCACTACCAAGGCCACCGGCACCGGGCTCGGGCTGGCGGTGGTCATGGCCGTGGTGCGTGCGCACCAGGGCAAGTTGCAGCTGCGCTCGAAGGTCGGGCGTGGCACCTGTGTAAAAGTTGAGCTGCCGTTGATCGACGGGCAGGCAACGGAGGTCGTGTGATGGCAATCAAGGTGCTGCTGGTCGAAGATGACCGCGTATTGCGCCAGGCGCTGGGCGATACCCTGGAGATCGGTGGCTTCGCCTTCGATGCCGTCGGCAGTGCCGAAGAGGCGCTGCAGGCAGTGGCAGGCGAGGCTTACAGCCTGGTGGTCAGTGACGTGAACATGCCGGGGATGGATGGTCATGAGCTGCTGGCGCAGCTACGCCGTCATCATCCCCAGTTGCCGGTGTTGCTGATGACCGCCCACGCGGCCGTCGAGCGTGCGGTGGAGGCCATGCGCCAAGGGGCTGCGGATTACCTGGTCAAGCCGTTCGAGCCCAAAGCCTTGTTGAGCCTGGTCGAGCGCCACGCCGCCGGGCGCCTGACGGCCACTGACAATGAAGGGCCGGTAGCCTGTGAGGCCGCCAGTCGACAGCTGTTGGAGCTGGCTGCACGCGTGGCTCGCAGCGATTCGACCGTACTCATTTCCGGTGAGTCGGGCACCGGCAAGGAAGTGCTGGCGCGCTATATTCACCAGCAATCGCCGCGGGCGGCGCAGCCGTTCGTTGCGATCAACTGCGCGGCGATCCCGGACAACATGCTCGAGGCCACGCTGTTCGGCCACGAGAAGGGGGCCTTCACCGGCGCCATCGCCGCCCAGGCCGGCAAGTTCGAGCAGGCCGAGGGTGGCACCTTGCTGCTCGACGAGATTTCCGAGATGCCCCTGGGGCTGCAGGCCAAGCTGCTGCGCGTGCTGCAGGAGCGCGAGGTGGAGCGGGTCGGTGGGCGCAAGCCGATCGCTCTGGATATTCGTGTGCTGGCCACCAGCAACCGCGACATGGCGGGCGAAGTGGCGGCGGGGCGCTTCCGCGAAGACCTGTACTACCGGCTTTCGGTTTTCCCGCTGGCCTGGCAGCCACTGCGCGAGCGCGCTGGCGATATCCTGCCGCTGGCCGAGCGCCTGCTGGCGCGCCACGTGGCGAAGATGAAGCACGCGCCAGTGCGGCTGTCTGCCCAGGCCTGCGCCTGCCTGCAGGCGCATGCCTGGCCGGGCAACGTGCGTGAGCTGGACAACGCCTTGCAACGGGCGCTGATCCTGCAGCAGGGCGGGGTGATCGAGGCGGCGGATTTTTGTCTGGCGGGCGCCATTCCATTGTCAGTCGGGGCGGCGGCCACTGTATCGCCACTATCCGCGGAAGCGGTGGGCGACTCCGGAGGCCTGGGCGACGATATGCGTCGTCATGAATTCCAGATGATCATCGATACCCTGCGCACCGAGCGCGGGCGGCGCAAGGAAGCTGCCGAAAAGCTGGGCATCAGCCCACGTACCCTGCGCTACAAGCTGGCGCAGATGCGTGATGCCGGGCTCGACGTGGAAGCCAGCCTGTTCGGCTGAAGCATTCATTTGTATGTTTGCGCAGGGCTGGCACACGTGTTGCTAGTTCAGGGCTATCCGCCGCATGAGTGTCAAAAAAATGCGGCCGCCGGAGAGAGAAGGTCATGAGCCAAGGTGTTGAATTCAATCGTCTGATGCTGGACATGCGTGCCATGCAGGCCGATGCCATGTCGTTGCCCAAAGCCACCGCCGCCCCCGAGCTGGCGCCTGGCCAAAGCACCTTTGCCGACATGCTCGGCCAGGCCATCGGCAAGGTCAACGAGACCCAGCAGGCGTCGACCCAGCTGTCCAATGCCTTCGAGATCGGCAAGAGCGGCGTTGACCTGACCGACGTGATGATCGCCTCGCAGAAAGCCAGCGTGTCCATGCAGGCGTTGACCCAGGTACGCAACAAGCTGGTCCAGGCGTACCAAGACATCATGCAGATGCCGGTTTGAGGACGGAAGTAAGTCATGGCTGATGCAGTTGTCGATAACGCCCCTGCCAAGAGCAGCGCGCCAGGTTCCAAGCCGCCGCTGTTGAACATGGCGTTTCTGGAAAACATCTCGCAGATGCCCATGCTGCGTCAGGTCGGCCTGCTGGTCGGGTTGGCGGCCAGCGTGGCGATCGGCTTCGCCGTGGTGCTGTGGTCGCAGCAGCCGGATTACCGTCCGCTGTACGGCAGCCTGGCCGGCATGGACACCAAGCAGGTCATGGATACCCTGGCCTCCGCAGACATTCCCTATCATGTCGAGCCCAACTCCGGTGCTCTGCTGGTCAAGGCCGACGACCTCTCCCGTGCGCGCCTGAAACTGGCGGCGGCCGGCGTGGCGCCGAGCGATGGCAATGTCGGCTTCGAGCTGCTCGACAAAGAGCAAGGGCTGGGTACCAGCCAGTTCATGGAAGCCACCCGCTATCGCCGCAGCCTGGAAGGTGAGTTGGCGCGTACCGTTTCCAGCCTGAACAACGTCAAGGCCGCCCGCGTGCACCTGGCTATTCCGAAAAGCTCGGTTTTCGTGCGTGACGAGCGCAAGCCAAGCGCTTCGGTGCTGGTCGAACTGTACCCGGGCCGTTCGCTGGAAGCGGGCCAGGTGATGGCGATCGTCAACCTGGTCGCCACCAGTGTGCCGGAGCTGGACAAGTCGCAAGTCACCGTGGTCGACCAGCGCGGCAACCTGCTCTCCGAGCAGTTGCAGGACACCGCGCTGACCATGGCCGGCAAGCAGTTCGACTACAGCCGCCGCATGGAAGGCATGCTCACCCAGCGTGTGCACAACATCCTGCAGCCAGTGCTGGGCAATGACCGCTACAAGGCCGAGGTTTCCGCCGACCTGGACTTCAGTGCGGTCGAATCGACGTCCGAACAGTTCAACCCGGACCAGCCGGCGCTGCGCAGCGAGCAGGCGGTCAACGAGCAGCGCGCGAGCAGCCAGGGCCCGCAGGGCGTACCCGGCGCGCTGAGCAACCAGCCGCCAGGCCCGGCGTCGGCACCGCAAACCACCGGTGGCGCTGCCGCGCCGGCCGCTGCAATCCAGCCTGGCCAGCCGCTGGTGGATGCCAACGGCCAGCAGATCATGGACCCGGCCACCGGCCAGCCGATGCTCGCCCCGTACCCGTCGGACAAGCGTGAGCAGACTACCAAGAACTTCGAGTTGGACCGCTCGATCAGCCACACCCGCCAGCAGCAGGGTCGCCTGACCCGCCTGTCGGTGGCGGTGGTGGTCGACGACCAGGTCAAGGTTGGCGCCAATGGCGAGAGCACCCGTGCCCCATGGGGCGCTGAAGACCTGGCGCGCTTCACCCGCCTGGTGCAGGACGCGGTGGGCTTCGATGCCAGTCGCGGTGACAGCGTGACGGTGATCAACGTGCCGTTCGCCGCCGACCGTGGCGAGGAGATCGCTGATATCGCGTTCTACCAGCAGCCGTGGTTCTGGGACATCGTCAAGCAGGTGCTGGGCGTACTGTTCATCCTGGTGCTGGTGTTCGGCGTGCTGCGTCCGGTCCTGAACAACATCACCGGTGGCGGCAAGCAGGCTGCTGCGGACAGCGACATGGAACTGGGCGGGATGATCGGTCTGGATGGCGAACTGGCCAACGACCGTGTCAGCCTCGGTGGCCCGTCAAGCATTCTGTTGCCGAGCCCGAGCGAGGGTTACGAAGCACAGCTCAACGCAATCAAAGGCCTGGTGGCCGAAGACCCGGGCCGCGTGGCCCAGGTCGTGAAAGAGTGGATCAACGCCGATGAGTGACAATCGAGCCATTACCGCCAAGCTGAGCCGCGTCGACAAGGCTGCGATCCTGCTGCTGTCGCTCGGTGAGACCGATGCTGCGCAAGTCCTGCGTCACATGGGCCCGAAAGAAGTGCAGCGGGTCGGTGTGGCCATGGCGCAGATGGGCAACGTGCACCGTGAGCAGGTCGAGCAGGTGATGAGCGAGTTCGTCGAGATCGTCGGCGACCAGACCAGCCTGGGCGTGGGCTCCGATGGCTACATCCGCAAGATGCTCAACCAGGCCCTCGGCGAGGACAAGGCCAATGGCCTGATCGACCGTATCCTGCTCGGTGGCAACACCAGCGGCCTGGACAGCCTCAAGTGGATGGAGCCGCGCGCCGTGGCCGATGTGATCCGCTACGAGCACCCGCAGATCCAGGCCATCGTGGTCGCTTACCTCGACCCTGACCAGGCCGGTGAAGTGCTGAGCAACTTCGACCACAAGGTGCGCCTGGACATCATCCTGCGCGTTTCCTCGCTGAACACCGTGCAACCGGCAGCGTTGAAGGAGCTGAACCAGATTCTCGAGAAACAGTTCTCGGGCAACTCCAATGCCGCGCGCACCACCCTGGGTGGCATCAAGCGTGCCGCCGACATCATGAACTTCCTCGACAGCTCCGTGGAAGGTGCGCTGATGGACTCGATCCGCGAGATCGACAACGACCTGTCGGAGCAGATCGAAGACCTGATGTTCGTCTTCAACAACCTGGCCGATGTCGACGACCGCGGTATCCAGGCGCTGCTGCGCGAAGTGTCGTCCGACGTGCTGGTGGTGTCGCTCAAGGGCGCCGACGAGCGGGTCAAGGACAAGATTTTCAAGAATATGTCCAAGCGTGCCTCGGAACTGCTGCGCGACGACCTCGAGGCCAAGGGCCCGGTGCGCGTCAGCGACGTGGAAACGGCGCAGAAGGAAATCCTCACCATCGCCCGTCGCATGGCCGAGGCCGGCGAGATCGTGCTCGGCGGCAAGGGTGCCGAGGAAATGATCTGATCCATCAGGTGACACGACCCCCCTGTGGGGGCGGCCTTGCCGGGACGCCGGACCGGTCGGAAAGGGCTGCGAAGCAGCCCCAGCAATTTATGCGACAACGCTGAAATCCTGGGGCTGCCTCGCAGCCCTTTCGCGACACAAGGCCGCTCCTACAAGGATCGTGTCGCTCGCAGATGAGTAGCCGAGAACATGCCCACCAAAGAATCCCACCCCAGCGACCTGATCCGTGCCCGCGACCTCGAGGGCGTCGACGTCTGGGCGCTGCCCAGCTTCGACCCGGAGCCTGAGCCGGAACCTGAGCCTGCGCCGGAAGTGGTCGAGGAAGAAGTCGAGGAAGTGCCGCTGGAAGAAGTCCAGCCACTGACCCTCGAAGAGCTCGAAGCGATCCGCCAGGAGGCCTACAACGAAGGCTTTGCCACCGGTGAGCGTGAGGGATTCCACAGCACGCAGCTGAAGGTGCGCCAGGAGGCCGAGGAAGCGCTCGCCGCCAAGCTGGCCAGCCTGGAGCAGCTGATGGGGCACCTGCTCGACCCGATCGCCGAGCAGGACACGCAGATCGAACGCAGCGTGGTGCACCTGGTCGCGCACATGGCGCGCCAGGTCATCGGCCGGGAACTGCGCAGCGACTCCAGCCAGATCACCCAAGTGTTGCGCGAAGCGTTGAAGCTGTTGCCGATGGGGGCCGATAACATCCGCATCCACCTCAACCCGCAGGATTTCGAGCTGGCCAAGGCCCTGCGCGAGCGCCATGAAGAAAGCTGGAAGCTGCTCGAAGATGAGGCCCTGCTGCCAGGTGGCTGCCGGATCGAGACCCTGCACAGTCGCATCGACGCGACCATGGAAACCCGCATCGAGAAAGCCGTGGCGCAGTTGTTCGACCAGCTGCACGATCAGGCCTTGCACCCGGCGGCGGCGGACATGTCGGTCGAACTGGACGCCAGCGATGCGCCTTGACCGCACCAGCTTCGGCAAACGCCTGGGCGGCTACGCCGACGCGATCGGGCTGCCGGTGCAACCGGTGGTCGAAGGCCGCCTGCTGCGCATGGTCGGCCTCACCCTTGAAGCCGAAGGCCTGCGCGCCGCGGTAGGCGGACGTTGCCTGGTCATCAACGACGACAGCTACCACCCGGTGCAGGTCGAGGCCGAGGTGATGGGCTTTGCCGGCAACAAGGTGTTCCTGATGCCCGTGGGCAGCATTGCCGGCATCGCGCCGGGCGCGCGCGTGGTGCCGCTGGACGACAGTGGTCGCCTGCCCATGGGCATGAGCATGCTGGGCCGAGTGCTCGACGGCGCCGGGCGCGCCCTCGACGGCAAGGGCGGCATGCGTGCCGAGGATTGGGTGCCGATGGATGGGCCGATCATCAACCCGCTCAACCGTGACCCGATCAGCAAGCCGCTGGACGTGGGGATCCGCAGCATCAACGGCCTGCTCACCGTCGGCCGTGGCCAGCGCCTGGGCCTGTTCGCCGGTACCGGCGTCGGTAAATCGGTGCTGCTGGGCATGATGACCCGCTTCACCGAAGCGGACATCATCGTGGTCGGCCTGATCGGTGAGCGGGGCCGCGAGGTCAAGGAGTTCATCGAGCACATCCTCGGTGAAGAGGGGCTCAAGCGCTCGGTGGTCGTGGCATCGCCTGCTGACGACGCACCGCTGATGCGTTTGCGCGCGGCCATGTATTGCACGCGCATTGCCGAGTACTTCCGCGACAAGGGTAAGAACGTCCTGCTGCTGATGGACTCACTGACCCGGTTCGCCCAGGCACAGCGCGAAATCGCCCTGGCCATCGGCGAGCCACCTGCCACCCGCGGCTACCCGCCGTCGGTGTTCGCCAAGCTGCCCAAGCTGGTGGAGCGCGCCGGTAACGGCGAGCCCGGTGGCGGCTCGATTACCGCCTTCTACACGGTGTTGTCCGAGGGTGACGACCAGCAGGACCCGATCGCCGACTCGGCGCGGGGTGTGCTCGACGGCCACTTCGTGCTGTCCCGGCGATTGGCCGAAGAGGGCCATTATCCGGCCATCGACATCGAAGCCTCGATCAGCCGGGTCATGCCGCAGGTGGTGGATCCCGACCACTTGCGCCAGGCACAGAAATTCAAGCAACTGTGGTCGCGGCTGTCGCAGAGCCGTGACCTGATCAGCGTCGGCGCCTACGTGGCCGGTGGTGACCCGGAAACCGACCTGGCGATCGCCTTGCAGCCGCGGCTGGTGGACTTCCTGCGCCAGGGGCTGGACGAAAATGTCGGCATGGGCCAGAGCCGCGACGAGCTGGGGGCGATCTTCACGCCGCCGGCGAAGGGTTGATAGGCCATGAGCCTGCCCGGTCGCGCTGCCCGCCTGGCCCCTGTGGTCAACATGGCCGAAGAGGCTGAACGCAAGGCCGCCCAGCGCGTGGGGCACTTCCAGCAGCAGATGGTTCAGGCCCAGGCCAAGCTGGCTGAGCTGGAGTCGTTCCGCGAAGGTTATCAGGCCCAGTGGATCAGCCGTGGCGGGCAGGGCGTGAATGGCAGTTGGCTGCTCAATTACCAGCGCTTCCTGGCTCAGTTGGAAACGGCCATGACCCAGCAACGGCAGAGCCTGGCCTGGCATGAGAACAACCTGAAGAACGCCCGCGGCACCTGGCAGCAGGCCTATGCCCGGGTGGAGGGGCTGCGCAAGCTGGTGCAGCGCTATCTGGAGGAGGCGCGACGGGCGGAAGACAAGCGCGAGCAGCGTTTGCTGGACGAACTGTCGCAGCGCTTGCCCAGGCAAGGTCATCTGTAACCTGTGCCGGCCTCTTCGCGGGTAAACTCGCTCCCACGGGAACAGCGCAAGGCCCGGGAGCAGTGCGGTCGCTGTGGGAGTGGGCTTGTCGGGGGGGCCGAGCCGCCGCGAAGGGGCCTGTGCCGGCTTGCCTTGATAGTCCAGCCGCGGGCTGCTAAACCTTGAAGAGTTGCATTCGCCATCATCGAAGGAATCGCTAGCATGGCAGTCGAGACTGATTTTTCGCAGGACGGGAAAAAACTCACGATCAAGGTCAAGGGGCGCTTCGATTTCGGCAAGCATCAGGAATTTCGTGATGCCTATGAGCGCCACCCTAAAAAGCCCGACTCGGTGGTGGTCGACCTGAAGGACGCCACCTACCTGGACAGCTCCGCGCTGGGCATGCTGCTGTTGCTGCGTGACCATGCCGGCGGTGACGACTCGGACGTGCGCGTGGTACATGCCAGTTCTGACGTGCGCAAGATCCTGGCCATTTCCAATTTCGAAAAACTGTTCGATATCAGTTGAGTGCCCAGATGCCGGCCGAGCAGGCGTTGACCGTACTGGTGGCTGAGGACGGGGCGGTCGACCGCCTGCTGCTGGCGCAGATCGTCCGTCGCCAGGGTCACCAGGTATTCACGGCGGAAAATGGCGAACAGGCCGTCGCGTTGTTTGCCGAGAAGCGCCCGCAGCTGGTCTTGCTCGACGCCTTGATGCCGGTGATGGATGGTTTCGAGGCCGCGCGCCAGATCAAGGCATTGGCCGGCGAGGCGCTGGTGCCGATCATCTTCCTGACCTCGCTGAGCGAGGAGGATGCCCTGGTGCGTTGCCTGGAGGCTGGGGGTGACGACTTCATGGCCAAGCCCTACAGTGCGGTGATCCTCGGTGCCAAGATCCGCGCCATGGACCGCCTGCGTCGCTTGCAGGCGACCGTGCTCGAGCAGCGTGACCAGATCACCCGCCACCATCACCACCTGCTCAACGAGCAGCGGGTGGCCAAGGCGGTGTTCGACAAGGTCGCCCACTCCGGTTGCATCACTGCGCCGAACATCCGCTACCTGCAGTCGCCCTATGCCCTGTTCAATGGTGACCTGCTGCTGGCTGCGTTCACCCCGGCCGGGGACATGCGCGTGCTGCTCGGCGATTTCACCGGCCATGGTTTACCTGCTGCAGTCGGTGCGATGCCGCTGGCGGAAGTGTTCTACGGCATGACTGCCAAAGGCTACGGCATGCCACAGATGCTGCGCGAGATGAATGCCAAGCTCAAGCGCATCCTGCCGGTGGACATGTTCTGCTGCGCACTGCTGCTAAACATGAGCGTGCAGCGCGGTGCCGTGGAAGTGTGGAATGGCGGCATGCCGGATGGCTACCGACTGTCGGCTGGCGGGCAAGTGCTGGGTTGCCTGGGGTCGCGGCACCTGCCGCTTGGCATTCTGGCGCCAGAGCGCTTCGACGACAGCACCGAAGTGCTGCCACTGGCGGCGGGGGAGCGGCTGTTGTTGCTGTCCGATGGCGTGGTCGATACCGCAGACGAGCAGGAGCGCCTGTTCGGTGTCGAGCGCTTGCGCGAGGTGCTGGCTGCCAATCGCGACCCGGCGCGGCTGTTCGATGAGGTCATGCAGGCCCTGGAGCGTTTCGGCGGGCGCCCGCGGGATGACATCAGCCTGTGTGACATTCGTATGTTCAGTGGCGATGACCGGGTACCTGCTCCGACCCTGTATTCCGATAGCGGGCGCTCCAGCCCGCTGGACTGGTCACTGGGGTTTGAATTGCGTGGCGAAAGCCTCAAGCGTTTCAACCCGGTGCCCTACCTGGTGCAGTTGTTGCAGGAGATCCATGGCTTGCGGCCGCGCACCGGCGCCTTGCACAGTGTGCTCAGCGAGTTGTATTCCAATGCCCTGGAGCATGGTGTGCTGGGCCTGGATTCGCAGCTCAAGCGTGATGTGCAGGGGTTTGCCGACTACTATCAGGAGCGGGCCCGGCGCCTGCTGGCGTTGGCCGAAGGTTTCGTGCGCATCGACCTGAAGGTGGAACCGTCAGGGGCGGGCGGGCGTCTTACCATCGAGGTCCGCGACAGTGGCGCGGGGTTCGATGTGTGCGGCGTGTTGTCGCGCCCGTCCCTTGAGCAGGACTTGAGCGGTCGCGGGCTGAAGCTGGTGCAGCGGCTGGGCAGCCGCGCCGAATGGCGCGAAGGTGGCCGTTGCGCCCACGTTCAGTTCGATTGGTGATGCGCCTGGAGGGCCGCAGGGCGGCTCAGGCATAATCCGGCTTGATCAAGGAGTGAGCAAGTGACTGACATGCATATTGACCACAAGGTACTCAGCGATTTGCAGGAGGTCATGGAAGATGGCTACCTGCAGCTGCTGGAAACCTTTCTGGAAGACTCCGAGCGGCGTTTGAGCCAGCTCCATGAGGCCAAAAGCGCCGATGAACTCGGCATGGCCGCGCACAGCTTCAAGGGCAGCAGCAGCAACATGGGGGCTGTTGGCCTCGCCCGGTTGTGCGAGCAACTGGAAGAGCGGGTAAAGGTGCGACCGATGTATGGCATCGAAGACCTGATCAACCGGATCGACGAGGAATATCTGGAAGTGCAGTGCTTCTATCGCGGCGAGCGTGAGCGCGTCTCAGCGAGCTGATGGCAAGTTGGCGCGACTTTTGCCTCTCTGTGGCCAGATGATATTCCAGTTTCTGGCGCGGAGACCGCTCAATGCCTGTCGCACCCAACCCTTTGATGCAAGCCAACACCGTGAGCAAGGTGTCGAACGCAGGTTCCTCGCGGGCGGACAAGCCGCTGCAGGCGGCGGGCGGGCTGGGCGGCGGCTTCGATAAGGTCATGGCCGGGCAGGGGCGTGACAAGGTGCCTGCGGGCAACGACAAGGTTGCTCAGCCCGGCCCGAAAGACAAACCCGACATTGCCCAAGGCGGCAAGAAGCAGGACGCCGATAAACCGGCGGTTGCCGATGACGGCAACAAATTGCCAGCAGACGATGCAGCGCCGGATACTGCCGATGCTGCAGCGCCCAGCGATTCGGGGTCGCTTGATGCCAACCTGGTTGCTGGCCAGGTGACCGATGCACAGCCCGGCGCGCAGTTACTGCAGGCTCAGGCCGAGGCAGTCGCGCCGGTGTTGCAGGCCGCGATGCAGCAGCCGGTGGCCGAGGTTGCCGCGCCGTTGCCGGCAGCGCCCGAGGCCGATGCTGATGCCTTCGACCCGGATGCCGATCCTTTGGCCAACCTGCCGACCTTGCGCCTGGCCTTGGAGCAGACTGCTCAGGCCAAAGGTACGACCTCGGCGCATGCTGCCGACGCCTCCAAGGCGCAGCCCGAAGATGGTCAGGCGGCCGTCAATCCGTTGGCGACCCTGATCGACAAGGTCGAGGGCCAGGCAGGCAAATCCGAGACCGGCGACAAGGCCTTCGGCGCCTTGCTCGAAGACGGGCTCAAGGACACCAAGAGCGCCAGCAGCGATACCCGGGTCGATGACTTTGCCAACCGCCTGGCCAGCCTGACCCAGGCAGTTACCGCGAAGACCGCCAATGCCCTGCCGGTAAGCGCCAACCCTTTGCATCAGCCCTTGCAGATGAACCAGGGAGCGTGGGCCGAAGGCCTGGTCAACCGGGTCATGTACCTGTCCAGCCAGAACCTCAAGTCGGCGGATATCCAGCTGGAGCCGGCCGAGCTGGGTCGCCTCGATATCCGCGTCAATGTCGCGACTGACCAGTCCACCCAGATCACCTTCGTCAGCGGCCATGCTGGCGTACGAGATGCATTGGACAGCCAGGTGTATCGCCTGCGCGAGCTGTTTGCTCAGCAGGGGCTGGCGCAGCCGGACGTCAATGTCGCCGATCAGTCCCGCCAGCAACAGCAGCAGGCGCAACAGGATGGCTCGCAGTTGTCCGGGGTCGCCGCCCGGCGGGCGCAGGGTGGCGGGGGCGAGCAGGGTGAGCCGGCTGAAGTTTCCCGGCCAGTGGAGCAGCAGGTGGTGATTGGCGACAGTGCGGTCGATTATTACGCTTGATGGGTTTGGCTTTGGATATGCAGCGGCTGTGAGATCGAGCGCCGCCCGCGCGGCGCATCGCGGATGAATCCGCTCCTACATTTGTTGCAACGTGCCGAACCTGTCACGCCATGGTCGCCTGCCTTGGCGCATGTCTTGAGCCTTGCAAACAAGGCTGACAACCATGGCCTTTCAGGCATGGCCACGTTGCAACAGATGTAGGAGCGGATTCATCCGCGATGCGCCGCGCGGGCGGCGCTCGATCTCGCAGGCGCCACACCTCTCAAGCCAAACCCCTCACAATCCAAATCTGGCATAACACTTGCTCAAGCCACGTCATCCTCCTTTGAAACCCCGATGGACGACGGATTATTGGCATGGCGAAGAGCGACGCAGTGAAAGACCCCGCCGCAAAAGGCAAACTCAAGCTGATCCTGCTGCTGGTGCTGGCGCTGCTGCTGGCGGTCGGCCTGTCGGTGGGCGCCACCTGGTTCATCATGCACAAGAGTGAATCGGCACCCGCCCCTGAAGCGGCCGCTACCAACGTCAAGGCCGCCGCGATCTACGTGCCGCTGGCGCCCGCCTTCGTGGTCAACTTCAACCAGAACGGCCGCCAGCGCTACATGCAGCTGAGCATCACCATGCAGGGCCGTAATCAGGCCGACCTGGACGCACTCTCGGTGCACATGCCGGTCATCCGCAACAACCTGGTGATGATGTTCTCCGGGCAGGGCTTCGATACCCTCGCGGCCAGTTCGGTGGGCCAGGAGATGCTGCGTCAGAAAGCCACCGCAGTGGTTCAGGAAGTGGCGCAGAAAGAAGTCGGCAGGCCGGTGGTCGACCAGTTGCTGTTCACCAATTTCGTATTGCAGTAGGAGTCCGCAATGGCCGTACAGGACCTGCTGTCCCAGGATGAGATCGATGCCCTCTTGCATGGCGTCGACGATGGGCTGGTACAGACCGAGAGCGTTGCCGAGCCTGGCAGCATCAAAAGCTACGACCTGACCAGCCAGGATCGGATCGTGCGTGGTCGCATGCCGACCCTGGAAATGATCAACGAGCGTTTCGCCCGCTACACCCGCATCAGCATGTTCAACCTCCTGCGGCGTTCGGCCGACGTGGCGGTGGGCGGCGTGCAGGTGATGAAGTTCGGCGAGTACGTGCATTCGCTGTACGTGCCGACCAGCCTCAACCTGGTCAAGATCAAGCCGCTGCGCGGCACCGCGCTGTTCATTCTCGACGCCAAGCTGGTGTTCAAGCTGGTGGACAACTTCTTCGGGGGTGACGGCCGTCACGCCAAGATCGAGGGCCGTGAATTCACCCCCACCGAGCTGCGCGTGGTGCGCATGGTGCTGGACCAGTGCTTCGTCGACCTCAAGGAAGCCTGGCAAGCGATCATGCCGGTCAACTTCGAGTACATGAACTCCGAGGTCAACCCGGCCATGGCCAACATCGTCGGCCCGAGCGAGGCAGTGGTAGTGTCGACCTTCCATATCGAACTGGACGGCGGTGGCGGCGACCTGCATGTGACCATGCCCTATTCGATGATCGAGCCGGTGCGCGAAATGCTCGATGCCGGCTTCCAGTCCGACCTCGATGACCAGGACGAGCGCTGGGTCAAGGCCCTGCGCGAGGACGTGCTGGACGTTTCGGTGCCGCTGACCGCCACGGTTGCTCGCCGCCAGCTGAAACTGCGCGACATCCTGCACATGCAGGCTGGCGACGTGATCCCGGTGGAGCTGCCCGAGCACCTGGTACTGCGCGCCAATGGCGTGCCGTCGTTCAAGGCGCGCCTGGGCTCGCACAAGGGCAACCTGGCCCTGCAGATCATTGACCCGATCGAACGCCGCTGACTGCGTGCCGGTCGCTCTTTACGAATTGAATGCCTGTCGAGGACATCATGGCTAACGAAAACGAGATCACTTCCGCGGAAGACCAGGCCCTGGCCGATGAGTGGGCCGCGGCCCTGGAAGAAACCGGTGATGCCGGCCAGTCCGACATCGACGCACTGCTCGCCGGTGACGGCGGCAAACCCGGTGCCGGCCGCCTGCCGATGGAAGAGTTCGCCAGCTCCCCGCGGCCGAACGAAAACGTCAGCCTCGAAGGCCCGAACCTGGATGTGATCCTGGACATTCCGGTGAACATCTCCATGGAAGTGGGCAGCACCGAAATCAACATCCGCAACCTGCTGCAGCTCAACCAGGGCTCGGTGATCGAGCTCGACCGCCTGGCCGGTGAGCCGCTCGATGTGCTGGTCAACGGCACGCTGATCGCCCATGGCGAAGTGGTTGTGGTCAACGAGAAGTTCGGCATCCGCCTGACCGACGTGATCAGCCCAAGCGAACGCATCAAGAAGCTGCGCTGAGTGAAAGGCACGATGCGGGCCATGATGGCCCTGGCCGCGCTATTGGCCAGTGAAATGGCCATCGCCGCCGCCACGCCTGCTGCCAGCCCGGTTGCAGCGCCGGCCGCTGCGCCCGGCAGCCTGGGTGGGCAGCTGGCGCAGATGGTGTTCGGCCTGCTGCTGGTGGTGGGGCTGATCTTCTTCCTGGCCTGGGCGTTGCGCCGCATGCAGGGCGCCGCGCCCAAGGGTGGGCAGGTGATCGAGGTCGTCGGCAGCCGTGCCATCGGCCCGCGTGACCGGCTGTTGCTGGTGCAGGTTGGCAAGGAGCAGATCCTTATCGGCCACACCCCGGGCAGCATCGAGGCGTTGCATGTGCTGGCCGAACCCGTCGAAGTACCTGCCAGCGCGCGCCAGGCGACGCCGGAGTTTGCCCAGCGGCTGATGGAGCTGATGGGCAAGGATCAGAAGGACAAGAAGTGATGACCCGCGCCTTGCGCCTGCTGTTGAAAAGAACCTTGAGCACAATGTTGCCACTTGCGCTGCTGCTGGCTGCGCCGCTGGCCCTGGCGGCAGACCCGTTGTCGATTCCGGCCATTACCCTGTCCAACACCGCGGACGGGCAGCAGGAGTATTCGGTCAGCCTGCAGATCCTGCTGATCATGACGGCGCTCAGCTTCATCCCGGCGTTCGTCATCCTGATGACCAGCTTCACCCGCATCATCATCGTGTTCTCGATCCTGCGTCAGGCCCTGGGCCTGCAGCAGACGCCGTCGAACCAGGTGCTGACCGGCATGGCACTGTTCCTCACCCTGTTCATCATGGCGCCGGTGTTCGACCGGGTGAACCAGGATGCCCTGCAGCCGTACCTGAGCGAGCAGATGACAGCCCAGCAGGCCATCGAAAAGGCCCAGGGGCCGCTCAAGGACTTCATGCTGGCACAGACCCGGCAGAGTGACCTCGACCTGTTCATGCGCCTGTCCAAGCGCACCGACATCGCCGGCCCTGATCAAGTGCCGCTGACTATCCTGGTGCCGGCGTTCGTCACCTCGGAGCTGAAGACCGCATTTCAGATCGGCTTCATGATCTTCATCCCGTTCCTGATCATCGACATGGTGGTGGCCAGTGTGCTGATGGCCATGGGTATGATGATGTTGTCGCCGCTGATCATCTCGCTGCCGTTCAAGATCATGCTGTTCGTTCTGGTCGATGGCTGGGCGCTGATCATGGGTACCTTGGCCGGCAGTTTCGGCGGCGTCTGACGCCGCCTAGGAGAGCCCCGCATGACACCTGAAGTAGCTGTCGACCTGTTTCGTGACGCGCTGTGGCTGACCACCCTGATGGTTGCCGTGCTGGTGGTGCCGAGCCTGCTGGTCGGCCTGATCGTGGCCATGTTCCAGGCCGCCACGCAGATCAACGAACAGACCTTGAGCTTTCTCCCGCGTCTGCTGGTGATGCTGGTCACGCTGATCGTCGCCGGGCCCTGGCTGGTGCAGAAGTTCATGGAGTACATCACCGGCCTGTACACCAGCATCCCGCAGCTGATCGGTTGAGCCTGCCATGCTGGAGTTGACCGACGCGCAGATCGGCACCTGGGTCGCCACCTTCATCCTGCCGCTGTTCCGGGTGACTGCGGTGCTGATGACCATGCCGATCTTCGGTACGCGCATGCTGCCGGCGCGCATCCGCCTGTACGTGGCGGTGGCCATCACCGTGGTCATCGTACCGGCGCTGCCGCCGCTGCCGGAGTTCGACCCGCTGAGCCTGCGCGGCCTGCTGCTGTGTGGCGAGCAGGTCATCGTCGGCGCGTTGTTCGGGTTCTCCCTGCAGTTGCTGTTCCAGGCCTTCGTCATCGCCGGGCAGATCATCGCCGTGCAGATGGGCATGGCCTTCGCCTCGATGGTCGACCCGGCCAACGGGGTCAACGTTGCCGTGGTCAGCCAGTTCATGACCATGCTGGTGAGCGTGTTGTTCTTGCTGATGAACGGGCACCTGGTGGTGTTCGAGGTCATGACCGAGAGCTTCACCACCTTGCCGGTGGGCCATGCCCTGGTAGTCAGCCATTACTGGGAAATGGCCGGCCGCCTGGGGTGGGTGTTCGGTGCCGGCCTGCTGCTGATCCTGCCGGCGATCACCGCGCTGCTGGTAGTGAACATCGCCTTCGGCGTGATGACCCGTGCCGCGCCACAGCTGAACATCTTTTCCATCGGTTTCCCGCTGACCTTGGTGCTGGGCATGGGGATCTTCTGGATCGGCCTGGCCGATGTGCTTTCGCACTACCAGACGTTGGCCAGCGAAGCGCTGCAATGGCTGCGTGAACTGGCGAGGGCGCCCTGAACATGGCAGAGAGCGAGAGCGGCCAGGACAAGACAGAAGACCCCACCGACAAGCGCAAGCGCGACGCGCGCGAAAAAGGTGAGATCGCCCGATCCAAGGAGCTCAATACCGTTGCCTCGACCCTTGCCGGCGCCGGTGCGCTGCTGGCATTCGGCGGCAATCTGGCGGAAACGTTGATGACGCTGATGCGGATGAACTTTTCCCTGACCCGCGAGGTGCTGACCGACGAGCGCTCGATGGGCATGTTCCTGCTGGCCTCGGGCAAGATGGCGATCTGGGCAGTGCAGCCCATTCTCATGCTGCTGTTCGTCATCGCCTTCGTTTCACCCATCGCCCTCGGCGGGTTCATTTTCTCGGGTAGCCTGTTGCAGCCCAAGTTCAGCCGGATGAACCCATTGTCGGGTATCAAGCGGATGTTTTCGCTGAACTCGCTTACCGAGTTGCTCAAGGCCATGGCCAAGTTCATGGTCATCCTGATCGTCGCGCTGGTGGTGTTGAGCAATGACCGCCAGGCGCTACTGGCCATTGCCAACGAGCCGCTGGAGCAGGCGATCATCCACAGTGTTCAGGTGGTTGGCTGGAGTGCCCTGTGGATGGCTGCCGGCCTGCTGCTGATCGCGGCGGCGGACGTGCCGTTCCAGCTGTGGCAGACCCACAAGAAGCTGAAGATGACCAAGCAGGAGATCAAGGACGAGTACAAGGACAGCGAAGGCAAGCCCGAGGTCAAGCAGCGCATCCGTCAGCTGCAGCGCGAGGTGTCGCAGCGGCGCATGATGGCTGCCGTGCCCGAGGCTGATGTGATCATCACCAACCCGACGCACTATGCCGTGGCCCTGCAGTACGACCCGGAGAAGGGTGGGGTGGCGCCGTTGCTGGTGGCCAAGGGCACCGACTTCATTGCCTTGAAGATTCGCGAGATCGGCGTCGAGCACAAGGTGCAGATCCTCGAATCGCCGGCCCTTGCGCGGGCGATCTACTACTCCACCGAGGTCGAAGGGGAAATTCCGGCGGGGCTGTACCTGGCGGTAGCGCAGGTGCTGGCCTATGTGTTCCAGATTCGACAGTACCGCTCCGGCAAGGGCAAGCGGCCTGAGCCGCTCAAGGAAGACCTGCCGATTCCGCCAGACCTGCGGCGTGATAGCTGACAGGTATTCGCCTTGGTGCTTTTGGCGCCTGTGAGATCGAGCGCCGCCCGCGCGGCGCATCGCGGATAAATCCGCTCCTACATTTGTTGCAACGTGGCCATGTCTGTGAGGCCATGGTTGTCAGCCGGTTCGCACGGCTCAAGTCATGCGTCAAGGCTGGCAACCATGGCGTTTCAGGTTTGGTAGGTTGCAACGAATGTAGGAGCGGATTTATCCGCGATGCGCCGCGCGGGCGGCGCTCGGTCTCACAGGCGCCAAATACCTAGAGGCGGGCAAAGTTGGAAGGCTTCTTGCAAAGCCACGCCCAAGCGCCCCTTGGGCGTCAAAGTTTTGCATGAAGAGGAATCGCGGTGGATCGCACTCAGTTAATCAGCAACGCCCGCAACAACCTGGCCGGGCTCGGTCGGGGCAACCTGGGCGTGCCGTTGCTGCTGCTGGTGATGTTGGCAATGATGATGTTGCCGATACCGCCGTTCCTGCTCGACGTGTTCTTTACCTTCAACATCGCCCTGTCGATCGTGGTTTTGCTGGTCTGCGTGTACGCCCTGCGTCCGCTGGACTTCGCCGCATTCCCGACCATCCTGCTGGTGGCGACTTTGCTGCGCCTGGCGCTGAACGTGGCGTCCACCCGCGTGGTCATGCTCCATGGCCAAGAAGGCCATGGCGCCGCGGGCAAGGTGATCCAGGCCTTCGGCGAGGTGGTGATCGGCGGTAACTACGTGGTGGGTGCGGTGGTGTTCGCCATCCTCATGATCATCAACTTCGTGGTGGTGACCAAGGGCGCCGGGCGCATTTCCGAAGTCAGCGCGCGCTTCACCCTCGACGCCATGCCAGGCAAGCAGATGGCCATCGACGCCGACCTCAACGCTGGCCTGATCGACCAGGCCCAGGCCAAGGCGCGCCGCGCCGAAGTGGCCCAGGAGGCTGAGTTCTACGGTTCGATGGACGGTGCCAGCAAGTTCGTCCGCGGTGACGCCATCGCCGGCCTGCTGATCCTGTTCATCAACCTGATCGGCGGCATGCTGATCGGTATGCTGCAACACAACATGTCGTTCAGCGATGCGGGCAAGGTTTACGCCTTGCTGACCATCGGTGACGGTTTGGTGGCGCAATTGCCATCACTGCTGCTGTCCACTGCCGCCGCGATCATGGTCACCCGTGCCTCGGGCTCCGAGGACATGGGCAAGCTGATCAACCGCCAGATGTTCGACTCGCCCAAGGCGCTGGGTGTGTCTGCTGCGCTGATGATCATCATGGGCCTGGTACCCGGCATGCCACACATCGCCTTCCTCAGTCTCGGCCTGCTGGCCGGGGGGGGTGCCTACCTGGTGTGGAAGAAGCAGCAGAAGGTCAAGATTGATGCGCAGAAGGAGGCGCAGCGCCAGCAGGACCTGCTGCCCTCGCCGCAGCGCGCACTGGAGACCAAGGAGCTGGGCTGGGACGACGTCACGCCGATCGACATGATCGGCCTGGAAGTCGGCTACCGGCTGATTCCGCTGGTCGACCGCAACCAGGGTGGCCAGCTGCTGGCGCGGATCAAGGGGGTGCGCAAGAAGCTGTCCCAGGACCTGGGCTTCCTCATGCCGACCGTGCATATCCGCGATAACCTCGACCTGCAGCCCAGCGCCTATCGCCTGACGCTGATGGGCGTGATCCTCGCCGAAGCTGATATCTATCCGGACCGCGAGCTGGCGATCAACCCTGGCCAGGTGTTCGGCACCCTCAACGGCATCGCCGCGCGCGACCCGGCATTTGGCCTGGAGGCGGTGTGGATCGACGTCGGCCAGCGCGCCCAGGCGCAGTCGCTGGGGTACACGGTGGTTGACGCCAGTACCGTGGTTGCCACCCACCTCAACCAGATCCTGCAGAAGCACTGCCATGAGCTGATCGGCCACGAAGAGGTTCAGCAGCTGTTGCAGGTATTGTCCAAGGCTTCGCCTAAACTTGCAGAAGAGCTGGTGCCCGGTGTCATTTCCTTGTCGGGGCTGCTCAAGGTCCTGCAGGCATTGTTGTCCGAGCAAGTGCCGGTGCGTGACATCCGCAGTATTGCCGAGGCCATCGCCAATAACGCTGGCAAGAGTCAAGATACCGCCGCGCTGGTGGCTGCGGTACGCGTCGGATTGTGTCGTGCCATCGTCCAAAGCATTGTCGGTGTTGAGCCCGAGCTGCCTGTGATCACCCTTGAGCCAAGGTTGGAACAGATCTTGCTCAATAGTTTGCAAAGGGCCGGGCAAGGTCAGGAAGACGGTGTTCTTCTTGAACCAAGCATGGCCGAAAAGCTGCAGCGTTCGCTGATCGACGCCTGCCAGCGCCAGGAAATGCAAGGCCAACCGGCCATTCTCCTGGTAGCTGGCCCGATCCGTGCCATGTTGTCGCGCTTCGGTCGTCTGGCTGTACCGAATTTGCATGTTCTGGCGTATCAGGAAATACCGGATAACAAGCAAGTCACCATCGTTGCCACAGTGGGCCCCAACGGCTGAGGTAGTGGGTTATGCAAGTCAAGCGTTTTTTCGCCGCCGATATGCGTCAGGCCATGAAGCTGGTTCGTGATGAGCTGGGCTCCGATGCCGCCATCATTGGCAACCGCCGCATCGCCGGTGGTGTCGAACTGACCGCCGCGCTGGACTACAAGCTGTCCGCGCTGGCCCCGCGCGTGCCCAATGCCGAGCTGGAAGAAGAGCTGCGCAAGACCCAGTCGCGCATCGCCACTGCCCAGGCCGAGCTGGACAACCGCGCCGAGGCCAGCGAAGGCAACCGCCAATTGTTTGCCGGCCAGTCGCTGACCGCGTCCGAGCCATTGATCGAGCCGCACGTCGATGCACCGGCCCCGGCGCCTGCGCCGGCGCAGCCGGCCGTCGACCCGCGCCTGTTCGACGCCATGCGTTCGGAGCTGTCGGGCCTGCGTGAGCTGCTCGAAGTGCAGCTCGGCTCGCTGGCCTGGAACCAGCTGCAAGGCAGCAAGCCGGCACAGGCCAACCTCTGGCGCCGCCTGCAGCGCATCGGCCTGTCCGGGCCGATCTCCCGTGAACTGCTTGACCTGACCAGCGAGATCGAAGAGCCCCGCCAGGCCTGGCGCATGCTGTTGGCGCACCTGGCGCGGATGATCGAAGTGCCAGAGGCCGAACCGATCGAAGAGGGCGGTGTGATCGCCATGGTCGGCCCGGCCGGCATGGGCAAGACCACCACCCTGGCCAAGCTGGCGGCGCGCTATGTGCTCAAGTACGGCCCGCAGAACCTGGCGCTGGTGAGCATGGATAGCTTCCGCATCGGTGCCCAGGAGCAGCTCAAGACCCTGGGGCGCATCCTCAATGTGCCGGTGACCTATGTCGACCCGGGCCAGTCGCTGGCCGCTGCGCTGGAGCCACTGCTGCGCAAGCGCGTGGTGCTGATCGATACCGCCGGCCTGCAGGCCAGTGACCCGGCCCTGCGCATGCAACTGGAAACCCTGGCCGGGCGTGGCATTGCCGCGAAGAACTACCTGGTGCTGGCCACCACCAGCCAGAAGCAGGTGCTGACCGCCGCTTACCACAGCTACAAGCGCTGCGGCCTGGCCGGCTGCATCCTGACCAAACTCGATGAAACGGCGAGCCTCGGCGATGTGCTGAGCCTGGCCATCAGTCATGAATTGCCCGTGGCCTACCTCACCGATGGCCCCCGCATTCCTGACGACCTGCACCTGCCGCGCCCGCACCAGCTGGTGACCCGCGCAGTCAACGTGCAGTTGCAGGACGAGCCCAGCGAAGAGGCGATGGCCGACATGTTCGCTGATCTCTACCACAACCCGCGGCGCGCGGGTTGAGGATGAAGCGTATGCAAAGTACCTACATTCCGGGGCTGGCAGTGTCGCCCCGCGTGTGGCTTGGGTCCAGGCAAGACAAGGTAAACAACGAACATGGGTAGCATGCATCCCGTACAGGTGATCGCCGTCACCGGTGGCAAAGGTGGCGTCGGCAAGACTAACGTTTCAGTGAACCTGTCCCTGGCGCTGGCCGAACTCGGCCGCCGGGTGATGCTGCTGGACGCCGACCTTGGCCTGGCCAATGTCGACGTATTGCTGGGCCTCACCCCGAAACGCACCCTGGCCGATGTGATCGAAGGCCGCTGCGAGCTGCGCGATGTGCTGTTGCAGGGGCCTGGCGGTGTGCGCATCGTGCCGGCCGCCTCCGGTACCCAGAGCATGGTGCACCTGGCGCCGGCGCAGCATGCCGGGCTGATCCAGGCCTTCAGCGAGATTGGCGACAACCTCGACGTGCTGGTGATCGACACCGCTGCGGGCATTGGTGACTCGGTAGTCAGCTTCGTTCGCGCGGCCCAGGAAGTGCTGCTGGTGGTGTGCGACGAGCCGACCTCGATCACCGACGCCTACGCGCTGATCAAGCTGCTCAACCGCGACTACGGCATGAACCGTTTCCGCGTGCTGGCCAACATGGCGCAGAGCCCGCAGGAAGGGCGCAACCTGTTCGCCAAGCTGACCAAGGTCACCGACCGCTTCCTCGACGTCGCCCTGCAATACGTCGGCGCCGTGCCGTACGACGAGTGCGTGCGCAAGGCAGTGCAGAAGCAGCGCGCGGTGTACGAGGCTTTCCCTCGCTCCAAGTGCGCCCTGGCCTTCAAGGCCATCGCGCAGAAGGTCGACAGCTGGCCGCTGCCCGCCAACCCGCGCGGGCATCTTGAGTTCTTCGTCGAACGCCTGGTGCAACCCACCAGCGCAGGGCCCGTGCTATGAACGCGAGCGGCTTCAAGATGTACAGCAAGGCGTCCAAAGACGCCCAGTTCGAGCTGGTGGAACGTTATGCGCCGCTGGTCAAGCGCATTGCCTACCACTTGCTGGCACGCCTGCCAGCCAACGTCCAGGTTGAAGACCTGATCCAGGCGGGCATGATCGGCCTGCTGGAAGTGGCCAACAAGTACGACGCCAGCAAGGGCGCCAGCTTCGAAACCTACGCCGGCATCCGCATCCGCGGGGCAATGCTCGACGAGGTCCGCAAGGGCGATTGGGCGCCGCGTTCGGTGCACCGCAATACGCGCATGGTCAGTGACGCGATGCGCGCCGTTGAAGCAAGAACTGGCCGCGACGCTAAAGATCATGAAGTTGCTGCCGAACTCCAGTTGAGTCTCGATGATTACTACGGGATTTTGAACGATACCTTGGGGAGCCGCCTGTTCAGCTTCGACGACCTGTTGCAGGACGGCGAGCACGAAGGGCTGCACGAGGACGGCGCCAGTGGCCAGATCGAGCCGTCGCGCGATCTGGAGGACGAGCGCTTCCAGGCTGCCCTGACCGATGCGATCGCCAACCTGCCAGAGCGTGAGCGGCTGGTGTTGGCGCTGTACTACGACGAAGAGCTGAACCTCAAGGAAATCGGTGAGGTGCTGGGAGTCAGCGAATCGCGTGTCAGCCAGTTGCACAGCCAGTGTGCCGCGCGCCTGCGCAGCCGCCTGGGGGAATGGCGGGCGCGTTGAGCCCGGGGTCGTTGCGGTCGTTATCCACGTTCGTTTTCCATGTTGTACCGAATTGAATGAATGCGCGCGCTCGGGGCCGAGCGCGTTTGAGACTGCTTGGAGGTCTACTTGAACAAAGACATGAAAATCCTCATCGTTGACGACTTTTCGACGATGCGGCGGATCATCAAGAACCTGTTGCGTGACCTGGGCTTCACCAACACCGATGAAGCCGATGACGGCACCACTGCGCTGCCGATGCTCGAAAGTGGCCATTACGACTTCCTGGTGACCGACTGGAACATGCCCGGCATGTCCGGTATCGACCTGCTGCGCAAGGTCCGTGCCCACGATCGCCTGAAAGGCATGCCGGTGCTGATGGTGACCGCCGAAGCCAAGCGCGACCAGATCATCGAAGCGGCCCAGGCCGGGGTCAATGGTTACGTGGTCAAGCCGTTCACCGCCCAGGTGCTCAAAGAAAAGATCGAGAAGATCTTCGAACGCGTCAACGGCTGAGTCACGTCAGGGGGCGCCATGGAATCAACACAAACGTCTTTGGGGGAGTTCGAAACGACCCTGAAGAAACATGCCCAGGAGCTGGTCGAGAGCCTGGAGCGGGGGCGTTTCGGCGAGGCGGTGCAGCTGATCCATCAGCTCAACCAGACCCGCGACCGTGGCCTGTACCAGGAAGTCGGCAAGCTCACCCGTGAGCTGCACAGCGCGATCGTCAGTTTCCAGATCGACCCGCGCATGCCGCAGGCCGAGGAAGTTTCGCAGATCACCGACGCTACCGAGCGCCTCTCGTACGTGGTCAAGCTCACCGAGGGTGCCGCCAACCGCACCATGGACCTGGTGGAGGAGAGCACCCCGGTGCTCAACGACCTGGCGAGCGAGGCACAAGGCCTGAGCGTCGACTGGCAGCGTTTCATGCGCCGCGAAGTCGCCGCACCTGAGTTCCGCGAGCTGGTCAAGCGTGTCGACAGTTTCCTGACGCACAGCGCCGAGGGCAACCGCAAGGTCGCCGGCCACCTCAACGACATTCTGCTGGCTCAGGACTATCAGGACCTGACTGGCCAGGTGATCAAGCGCGTGACTGCGCTGGTGACCGAAGTGGAAAGCAATCTGCTCAAGCTCGTGCTGATGGCCAGTCAGGTCGACCGCTTTGCCGGTATCGAACATGACCACCAGCAGCTGCGCGCTGAAAAAGATCAAGAAAAACATCCGACTCGGGGTGAAGGTCCGCAGATTCATGCCGATAAGCGTGAAGACGTTGTGTCCGGTCAGGACGACGTCGACGATCTGCTGTCCAGCCTGGGTTTTTAAGGAGCACGTTTAATGAGCTTCGGCGCCGATGAAGAAATCCTTCAGGATTTCCTGGTAGAAGCCGGCGAAATTCTTGAGCAACTGTCCGAGCAACTGGTCGAGCTGGAAAGCCGGCCCGACGATGCCGACCTGCTCAATGCGATCTTTCGCGGTTTCCACACTGTAAAAGGGGGCGCCGGCTTCCTTCAGCTGAACGAGCTGGTGGAGTGCTGCCACATCGCCGAGAACGTGTTCGACATCCTGCGCAAAGGTGAGCGCCGGGTCGACGCGGAACTGATGGATGTGGTGCTTGAGGCACTGGATACGGTCAACAGCATGTTCGGCCAGGTGCGTGAGCGCAGTGAAGTGACCCCGGCCACGCCGGAGCTGCTGGCGGCCCTGTCGCGCCTGGCGGAACCTGCCAGCGGCGACACCCCTGCGGCGGTGGTCGAAGCGGCGCCGGAGCCTGTGGCCAGTGAGGCCGACATCACCGACACCGAGTTCGAACAGCTGCTCGACTCGCTCGATGCGGTCAAGGCTGAAGCGGCCGCTGCCGAAGAGCAGATGCAGGGCGAGACCCTCAGTGGCTCGGATGATGACATCACCGACGCCGAGTTCGAATCGCTGCTCGACCAGTTGCATGGCAAGGGCCAGTTCTCGCCCGAAGTGGCTGCCGCCGAAGCGGTGGTCGTTGCCAGCGCGCCGGTGAGCGACGAGATCACCGACGAAGAATTCGAGTCGTTGCTGGACCAGCTGCACGGCAAGGGCACCTTCCAGGCCGATGCCTTGCCAGCCGCCACGGTTGCCGTGCAAAGCGCTGTCGCGCCTGCCAGCAGTGACGAGATCACCGAGCACGAGTTCGAAGCGTTGCTCGACCAGTTGCACGGCAAGGGCAAGTTTGCCGCTGAGACCGTTGCTGGCGAAGCGCCTGTCGCGGTAGCTGCGCCGGTTGCTGCCAAGGCTGAAAGCAAGCCAGCCGCCAGGCCTGCAGCAGCCCCCGCGGCCGCTGCACCGGCTGTTGCCAAGCCTGCCGCGCCAGCCCGCACCCCGGCACCGGCTGCGGAAAAGCATGCCAGCGAAGCGGAAACCACCGTGCGCGTCGACACCGCGCGCCTGGACGAGATCATGAACATGGTCGGCGAACTGGTGCTGGTGCGTAACCGCCTGGTGCGCCTGGGCCTGAACAGCGGCGACGAGGCCATGTCCAAGGCCGTGTCCAACCTCGACGTGGTCACTGCCGACTTGCAGACCGCGGTGATGAAGACCCGCATGCAGCCGATCAAGAAGGTCTTCGGGCGCTTCCCGCGCCTGGTCCGCGACCTGGCCCGGCAGCTGAAGAAAGAGATCAACCTGGAGCTGGTCGGTGAAGAGACCGACCTCGACAAGAACCTCGTCGAGGCCCTGGCCGACCCGCTGGTGCACCTGGTGCGCAACGCCGTCGACCATGGCGTCGAGATGCCGGACGAGCGTGAAGCCGCCGGCAAGGCACGAACCGGCCGCGTGGTGCTGTCGGCTGAGCAGGAAGGTGACCACATCTTGCTGTCGATCTCCGACGACGGCAAAGGCATGGACCCGAACATCCTGCGCGCCAAGGCCGTGGAAAAGGGCCTGATGGACAAGGACGCCGCCGATCGCCTGAGCGAATCGGACTGCTACAACCTGATCTTCGCCCCGGGCTTCTCGACCAAGACTGAGATTTCCGACGTCTCCGGCCGCGGTGTCGGCATGGACGTGGTGAAGACCAAGATTTCCCAGCTCAACGGCTCGATCAACATCTTCTCGGCCAAGGGCCAGGGCTCGAAGATCGTCATCAAGGTGCCGCTGACCCTGGCGATCATGCCGACCCTGATGGTGATGCTGGGCAACCAGGCATTCGCCTTCCCGTTGGTCAACGTCAACGAGATCTTCCACCTCGACCTGTCGCGCACCAATGTGGTGGACGGCCAGGAAGTGGTGATCGTGCGCGACAAGGCACTGCCGCTGTTCTACCTCAAGCGCTGGTTGGTTCAGGGCCAGGTGCACGAGGAGCAGCACGAGGGCCATGTGGTGATCCTGTCGGTCGGTACCCAGCGTATCGGCTTCGTGGTCGACCAGCTGGTGGGCCAGGAAGAGGTGGTGATCAAGCCGCTGGGCAAGATGCTGCAGGGCACCCCGGGCATGTCCGGCGCCACCATCACCGGTGACGGTCGCATCGCGCTGATTCTCGACGTGCCGAGCATGCTCAAGCGTTACGCGGCACGGCGTATCTGATTTTCGGCGGCGCACCCTGGCGGGTTGCGCCGCCTAATGGAGTGTTTATGGCAGTCAAGGTCCTGGTGGTGGATGATTCCGGTTTCTTCCGCCGCCGCGTTTCGGAAATCCTCTCGGCGGACCCGACGATCCAGGTGGTCGGCACTGCGACCAACGGCAGGGAAGCGATCGACCAGGCACTGGCGCTCAAACCCGATGTCATCACCATGGACTACGAGATGCCCATGATGGATGGCATCACCGCAGTGCGGCACATCATGCAGCGCTGCCCGACGCCAGTGTTGATGTTCTCCTCGCTGACCCACGAAGGCGCCCGCGTCACCCTTGACGCGCTGGATGCCGGTGCGGTGGATTACCTGCCGAAGAACTTCGAAGACATCTCGCGCAACCCGGAGAAGGTCAAGCAGCTGCTGTGCGAGAAGGTGCATACCATTTCGCGCAGCAACCGCCGTTTCGGCGGCTACGCCAGCCACGCGCCGGCCACCGCGCCAGCGCCGGCCAGCAGCCATGCCCCCGCCAGCAGCCTGGCCAGCGCAGCGCCGGCACGTAGCGCCGCGCCAGCCCGTGCAGCGGCACCGGCGCCTGCTGTAGCGCATGCGCCGGCCCCCAAGCGCAAGCCTTACAAGCTGGTGGCGATCGGCACTTCCACGGGGGGGCCGGTGGCCCTGCAGCGGGTGCTGACCCAGCTGCCGGCGAACTTCCCGGCGCCGATCGTGCTGATCCAGCACATGCCCGCGGCCTTCACCAAGGCCTTTGCCGAGCGCCTCGACAAGCTGTGCAAGATCAGTGTCAAGGAAGCCGAGGATGGCGACATGCTGCGCCCGGGCCTGGCACTGTTGGCCCCTGGCGGCAAGCAGATGATGATCGACGGCCGTGGTGCGGTGAAGATCCTGCCAGGCGACGAGCGTCTGAACTACAAGCCGTGCGTGGACATCACCTTCGGCTCGGCGGCCAAGTCCTACGGCGACAAGGTGCTGTCGGTGGTGCTCACCGGCATGGGCGCCGACGGCCGTGAAGGCGCGCGCCTGCTCAAGCAGGGCGGCAGTACCGTGTGGGCCCAGGATGAGGCCAGCTGTGTGATCTACGGCATGCCCATGGCCATCGTCAAAGCCAACCTGGCCGACGCGGTGTACAGCCTGGATGAAATCGGCAAACACCTGGTCGAGGCTTGTGTCTGATGGATGTGCTCAGCCTGATTGGCCTGATTCTGGCGTTCGTCGCCATCGTTGGCGGCAACTTCCTTGAAGGTGGCCACGTCGGTGCCTTGCTCAACGGCCCTGCCGGCCTGATCGTGCTCGGCGGCACCCTGGCGGCGGCATTGCTGCAGTCGCCGCTGTCGGCCTTCAAGCGCGCGCTGCAGATCCTGCGCTGGATCTTCTTTCCGCCACGGGTCGACCTGGCCGGCGGTATCGACCGGGTGGTCAACTGGAGCCTGGTGGCGCGCAAGGAAGGCCTGCTCGGCCTGGAAGGCGTGGCCGATGCCGAACCTGACCCGTACGCCCGCAAGGGCCTGCAGCTGCTGGTCGATGGCGCCGAGCCGGAATCGATCCGCAGCATCCTCGAAGTCGACTTCCTGACCCAGGAAAGCCGTGATATCCAGGCCGCCAAGGTGTTCGAGAGCATGGGCGGCTACGCCCCGACCATCGGTATCATCGGTGCGGTCATGGGCCTGATCCACGTGATGGGCAACCTGGCCGACCCTTCGCAGCTGGGCAACGGCATCGCCGTGGCGTTCGTCGCCACCATCTACGGCGTGGCCAGTGCCAACCTGGTCCTGCTGCCTATCGCCAACAAGCTCAAGGCCATCGTGATGCGCCAGTCGCGCTACCGCGAGATGCTGCTTGAAGGCCTGCTGTCGATTGCCGAGGGCGAGAACCCGCGTTCGATCGAGCTGAAGCTGCAAGGCTTCATGGAGTAAGCCATGCGCCGTCGCCGTCATACCGAGGAACACGAGAACCACGAACGCTGGCTGGTGTCGTACGCCGACTTCATCACCTTGCTGTTTGCCTTCTTCGTGGTCATGTATTCGATTTCCTCGATCAACGAGGGCAAGTACAAGGTCATCTCGCAAGCGCTGCTCGGGGTTTTCAACGACCCTGAACGCAGCATGAAGCCGATACCGGTCGGCGATGAGCAGCCGCTGAGCGTGAAACCGGCAGAACCCTTGATCAAGGACAGCGAGCAGACCGATGCGGGCCTTGCGCAGACCAACGTCGACCCGCTCAAGACCATCAGCGACGACGTGCGCGATGCCTTTGGCGACCTGATCAAGTCTGACCAGATGACCGTGCGCGGCAACGAACTGTGGGTGGAGATCGAGCTCAACTCGTCCTTGCTGTTCGGCAGTGGCGATGCCATGCCCAGTGACAAGGCGTTCGACATCATCGAAAAAGTCGGCAACATCCTCAAGCCGTTCGCCAACCCGGTGCACGTCGAGGGCTTCACCGACAACCTGCCGATTCGCACGGCGCAGTACCCGACCAACTGGGAACTGTCGGCGGCGCGGGCGGCGAGCATCGTGCGTTTGCTGGCCATGGAAGGGGTCAACCCGGCGCGCATGGCCTCGGTCGGCTATGGCGAATACCAACCGGTCGCCAGCAACGACACCGCCGAAGGGCGCGCGCGCAACCGGCGGGTGGTGCTGGTGATTTCCCGTAACCTTGAAGTACGCCGCAGCCTGACCGGCTCGGGCAGTGCCCATGCCACCCCGGATGCAGCGCTGCGCCGTGCTGGCACACAAAGTGCACCGCCAGCCCCAACAGCGACGACGGCCCAGTGAGCCGTCAATACTCTGTCATAGCTAACCTAATGGGGGCGGTTGTCTTGTCCGATTTTTCGAAGCCTGCGAGATCATTGTGGGCGCGGGTTCATCGAGACGTCGAACCGCCGCGAACACGGGCGAAGCCCGTGCCATCCACTGTGTCGCCTGCTTCGCGGGTAAACCCGCTCCCACATAAGACAAGAGTTGTTCTATGAGAGTCTGGGCAGTAGCCAATCAAAAAGGTGGCGTTGGCAAGACCACGACCACCATCGCCCTGGCCGGCCTGCTGGCCGAGGCGGGCAAGCGCGTGGTCGTCGTCGACCTCGACCCGCATGGCTCTATGACCAGCTATTTCGGGCACAATCCGGACGCCCTGGAGCACAGCTGCTATGACCTGTTCCTGCACAAGGGCAGCGTGCCTGAAGGCCTGCCAGGTCAGTTGTTGTTGCCCACCAGCGATGAGCGTATCTCGTTGCTGCCGTCGAGCACCGCGCTGGCCGTGCTGGAGCGTCAGTCGCCGGGGCAGAGTGGCCTGGGCCTGGTGATCGCCAAGAGTCTGGCGCAGTTGTGGCAGGATTTCGATTTTGCCCTGATCGATAGCCCGCCCTTGCTGGGCGTGCTGATGGTCAACGCCCTGGCTGCCAGCCAGCAGCTGGTGATCCCGGTGCAGACCGAATTCCTTGCGGTGAAGGGCCTGGAGCGCATGATCGGCACCTTGGCCATGGTCAACCGCTCGCGCAAGCAGGCATTGCCGTACCAGATCGTGCCGACCCTGTTCGACCGCCGTACCCAGGCTTCGCTGGGCACCCTCAAGGTGCTGCGCGACACCTATGAACACCAGGTGTGGCAGGGTTATATCCCGGTCGACACGCGCCTGCGCGATGCCAGCCGCAATGGCGTCACGCCGTCGCAGTTCGATGGCAAGAGCCGCGGGGTGATCGCCTACCGGGCACTGCTCAAGCACATGCTTACCTACAAGCCGGCCACGCAGGTGGCTTCATGAACCGGCCTGTCGGCACCAAGCCGCAACTGGCCCTGCAGTCGTACCTGGATGGGCTGTTGCAGGAGGCCACCGAGGCCGAAGCTATTCTCGACCTGCCCGCGCCGGCCGAGGTGCCCACGGCCAACGACGAATTCGCTGCTGCCGTGCGTGAAGAGCAGGCGCGTGATGCACGTAAGCCAGCACCGGTAGCCAGGCCTTTCGCCGAGCCACAGGTGAAGGTGCTGCCAGCCGTGTTGCCGGTCGAGCAGCCCGTGGTGGCACTGGTCGAGGCTGAGGTGGTAGCCGAGGCCAGCATCCCGGTGCTGACCGAGGCGCCAGCACCGGAGCCGGTCGCACCCTTGGTCGAAGTACACCTGCCTGCGGCAGGCATGGCAGACACACCGGTCCCGCCGGCCAGCATCGATGGCCGCCCGGCCTGGGCTGCCGAGCCGTTCGAATGCCTGCTGTTTGACGTTGCCGGGTTGACCTTGGCCGTACCGCTGGTATGCCTGGGCTCGATCTACAGCCTGGAAGGCCAGGAGCTGACACCGCTGTTCGGCCAGCCGGACTGGTTCCTTGGCATCCTCACTTGCCAGGCTGGCAACCTCAAGGTGCTGGATACCGCGCGCTGGGTCATGCCCGACCGCTACCGCGAAGACTTTCGCCAAGGCTTGAATTACGTGATTTCCGTGCAGGGCTACGAATGGGGCCTGGCGGTGCATCAGGTCAGCCGTTCGCTGCGCCTGGACCCGGCCGAGATCAAGTGGCGCAGCCAGCGTGGTCAGCGCCCCTGGTTGGCCGGCACGGTCATCGAACACATGTGTGCACTGCTCGACGTCGCCGAACTGGCCGAGCTGATCGCCAGCGGCGCGGTCAAGCAGTTGCACGCCAAACAGAAATGACACCGAACACAACCGTTAACAGCGGATTTAGAGGGCTAGGGGAATGAAAAAGTCGTCTGCGCAAGGTTCTGAAGATCCGATCCTGCAGTGGGTAACCTTCCGTCTGGACAACGAGTCCTACGGCATCAACGTCATGCAAGTGCAGGAAGTGCTGCGCTACACCGAGATCGCACCGGTGCCGGGCGCACCTAGCTACGTGCTGGGCATCATCAACCTGCGCGGCAACGTGGTGACGGTGATCGACACCCGCCAGCGCTTTGGCCTGATGCCATCGGACGTGACCGACAACACCCGTATCGTGATCATCGAGGCTGACAAGCAAGTGGTTGGCATCCTGGTCGACAGCGTTGCCGAGGTGGTGTACCTGCGTCAGTCGGAAATCGAGACGGCGCCGAACGTCGGTAACGAAGAGTCGGCCAAGTTCATCCAGGGCGTATGCAACAAGAATGGCGAGCTGCTGATCCTGGTCGAGCTGGACAAGATGATGACCGAGGAAGAGTGGTCCGAGCTGGAGAACATCTGAGTTGATCTTCGAGGTGGCGGTAATTTTCCTGGCGCTGCTGTGGGCTGTGAGCCTGTGGTTCTTTCTCAACTACATCAAGCGCCAGCGCGAACTGGCGGCGCAGCAGGCCGCGGGCGATGCCCTGCGCGACCAGCGCATCAAGGACCTGGGCAAGCGCCTGGACGACTACCAGAACGGTACCGTGCGCATGGGTGAGGCCATCCACGAGCTGCGCGCGGCAGTGGCGACCTTGCCTGACCGCCTGGAACGCCTGGAGCAGCGCGACCCCAACAACGTCACCTTCAGTCAGGCCGCCAAGCTGGTGGGGATGGGGGCGAGTGTGTCGGAATTGACCGAGACCTGTGGCTTGACCCAGGCCGAGGCGGAGCTGATGCGCAAGTTGCACCGCTCGCAATGACAGAAGAAAGGCGACCCTGAGGTCGCCTTTTTTGTGCCTGCTTCAGGTGCTGGCCCACGAGTGCAGGCCGCCAACCCTTGCCAGGCGGTTGAGCGGCAGGCGTTCACGTTGCACGGCCTTGAAGGCGTCCAGGTCAATGTACAGGTAGCTGTTGATGCGCGGCATCATGTACAGGTTGTGCAACTGGCGCAATTGGTAAAGGTCAGGCAACAGCCTGTCTATCACGGCGCTTAACATCGCCGGGCCGGTCAGCTGGCTCAAGCGGCTGGCGTAACGGTAGAAGCCTTCCGGATCGTCGGCCAGTGTGGGGCGGGCGTGATAGAAATCGGTATTGAGCCTGTAGCGCGCATGCATCTCTTCGGAAATGGCCCGCAGTGTCGGGTTGCCCGGGTGGCTGCCGATCATGCTGGTGTTGTACAGGCTGTTCATGCCCAGCTTTTCGTTTTGCAGGGGCGGATGCAGCAGCAGGCCATCATCGCTGGTTGCCAGTTCGAGCGTGTCGATGGCTGCACTGTCGTGCGGGCCGTCTACAGTCAGCGCCTGGCTCAGCAGTTGGTCATCGACGTCCATGTACAGCCCGCCTTCGGCATGCAGCATGGGGTAGCGCAACACGTCCGAGGCGGAAGCGTAGTTGGTGGCCACTCCGCCATTGCCGGCGATCGCGGCTTGATATTGGTCGAAGTACTCGCTCTGTGCGAAGGCCTCGAAAAACGGTTGTTCTTCCAGTGCCAAAACCTGCAAGCCAGGCACGTTTGCACTCAGCTTTTCGAGGTTTTGCGCGAACGCCTCCGGGTTTGCCTTCGACAGGAACAGCCGATACTGATAGGGGCTGTTTCGCAGCTTTGCCGCATTGGCTGCCAAGGTATCGATCAGCGCGTTGCCCAGCGCCTTGTCACCGACCCAAAGCGACGAGATCAGTTTGGGTATGGGGTGAGCGCCGTCGATTGCCGCAGCGGGGAGTTGCACCGGAAACTGCACATCGATGCCTAGCGCGCGAAGGGACGACATGCGCATCGCGTCCGTCACCTGCCGCCCTGCGTTGCTGACGATGCGCATGTTGCCGGTCCCTGGCTCGGCTTCATAGTAGGTCGGGCTTACTGCGTTGGTGCCTTCTTCGGTGATGAACAGGTCGGCCTGCACGTCGTAGACCAGGTCCAGTGTTTCCAAATACCCAGGGGGCTCTTCCAGATAGCCCAGGAGATGATCGACATCACCGTTGTAGCGTGCAAAGCGCTCCACCGAGTTGGCCACTGCGGCGTTGCCATCCGGCAATGGGGCGATTCGTACAGGGCGGCGGAAGTAGGGGGCGACATCCAGCTCGGGCAAGTGGGGCGGGCTGACTGGGCTCAGCGGGTAGCCCCATTGCTCGTTGACCTGGCGCGGCGCAACGAAACCGTCCTGCTGCCAGCTAAACAGGGCGTCGCCCTTGATTACTGCGTCAGCGGCCAAAGGCGTTGCATTCAACAGGCCGTAGGTAATGTTGCCTATGCCCTGCTTTTTATCTTGCAAGGTCTTGCCGTTGATTGCCTGGTCCAGGCCGAACCCGACCTGGGCGATGCCGCCCAGTGCCAGCAAAGGCGCGAGGCCCGGCACCACGAAGGTCAGGGGGGCCAGCAAGGTGAGTGTGGTGTTGAGGTAGCCCGCCCACCGGGACGTGATGACTTCGCTGTTGCTGGTAATCAGGAAGTCGGCATCGTCGTAGCTGCGCTGGCGCTGACGTTCGGCCATCGCCTGGAACAGGTCGCCGGTGATTCTGGGGTTGTACTTGCCGGGGCGGTAGTTGACGTAGGTACGCGGCGGCCAGGTACCGTCGTCATTGAAAAAGCCATGTTCCGGGGGCAGCCTGTGGTTACGCGGGTATACGCCCAAGCCTTCCAGTGCGGTGTCCAGGCCGCTGAAGTCGATACCCTGCGGGCCGTCGGCCAGGCGGAAATGCTGTTTCAACGCCTGACGCCCGGTCGCCTCCTTGCACTGCTGGCCAACCCAGTCCTTGAGCAGGTTTTCACTGGCGAATTCCAGCAGGGGCGAACTGTTGCCGGGCGCGTACAGCAGTGTGAGGTCGCTGCTGGCATCGTTGATGTAGAGCAGGTCGCTGGCCGCATAGCCATAAATGCTCAACGTGCTCAGGCGCAAGCCCTTGCCTCGGGGAATCAGCTCGGCTGCACGCCAGGCCAGCTTGCGTGCGGCATCGCTCAGGCTACCTTCGGCGACCTGCTGGTTGCAGGCCGCGATGAAATTGAGTTTGCAGCATAGGCGGTAGTCCTGAAGGTGCTGGTGCCAGAACGTGTCGAGCGAGGCCTTGTAGCGGGTGTGGAAGTCGAGCGCCTCGATATGCGCATACAGGGCTTCGGCGCGAATATCGAGCAGTGTCGAGTGATCGTAGCGGGCGGGCGCCGAGCGCCTGAACAGGCCGTTGAACACTTCGTACCATGCACCGTTATCGGCAATGGGTTGTTGAGGCAGTTTGTCGACGACAGCGATCGGGCCATCATCAGGAAGCTGCCCGGCCCAGGGTTGCCTGAACAGCCCACCGAAAAAATCATTGTTGGATTCGCCTTGCCAGTTCGTCAGTACGGCCTGGGTCAGGCTGAGGCGCTGGACCACAACTGCCTGGTAGCTGGCGATCCCGGCTCGGTGGACATGCAGCGTGACGACGTCGATCTGGTCGGGGTCAAGGTTCACGCCTTGTGCCGACAGCCAGCTGCTTATCGCGTGGCTGGCCTCTCGGTCGGGGCGGGGCAGAGCGGCCAGGTGGTTGCGAACGAACTGCACACCGGCAGCATTGATTGGGGGGGTAGGCATTGCGGTCTCCGTGGCAAGCAAAAGGCCACAGAGTCGAACGATCGGTTAGCTGCAAAGCGGTAAATAGTGCTGGCCGCGGCGATTCAGGCGGATGGCCCGGCCAGACGTGGTTGCACCTCGGTCACGTCACGTTCCCCCTGGGGCGCATCCTCGAAGCCGTACGGCACCTTGCCGCGCAGCTGCCAGGCAAAGGCGATGATTTCGGCAATGGTCAGGTACAGCGCCTCGGGGATCTGTTCGCCCAGCTCCAGGCGTGCCAGCAGGCGCACCAGTTCGGCATTCTCGTAGATCGGTACTTCGTGCTCGCGGGCCAGGGCGAGAATAGCCTCGGCCAGCTCGTCATCGCCCTTGGCGGTCAAGGTCGGGGCCTGCTGGCCGTCGTAGCTCAGGGCGATGGCCTGGCGTGGTTGCTTGTCGATCATGCGTTTTCGTCCACCCAGCGTTGTTCCACCCGTGTGCGCGGGCCTTGTGGTGGAATGCCAGCGTGGCACTCCAGGTCGCCGACATCCAGGCCACGGGCCAGCAGGCGTTCGCGCAGGGCGCCGAGCTGGCTGTCGATCAGCCGTGCGGTCTGTTCGCGCTCGGCCCACAGATGGCCGGACAAGCGCCCCTCGAGCAGTTGTGCCTGCACCTGCAATGGGCCCAGGGGGGCCAGGTCGAACGCCAGGTCGATCCGCCACAGTGCCTGCAGCGGGTCCGGCTGTTCGCGTTGCTGGCGTTTGCCCTGCTGCTCCGGGGTTTCTTCGCGCTGCAGCTTCACTTGCAGGGGGATGAACTCCTGGCCGTGGCGCACCGGCACTTCGGTCTGCCAGGTGGTCTGCAGGTTGCCGTTATCCAGCGTGCCGGATTGCTGCAAGCTGCTCAGTGCGTGGCTCTGCAGGCGCGAAATGGCGGCGGCGGCCAAGCGCAGCAGCTGTTGCAGGTCACCTTCATTTTCCATGGCCTGCAGCAGGCGTGACGGTAGCGGGAATGCGCCCGGTAGTGTTCTCGGGCTGACCCGGTCGAGCATGCCCAGGGCGCTGCGGGCCATGGCCGGCAGGGCCTGGGCCAGGGCAGTGCTGGCGACCACCGGACTGGTCGGCGCGCTCACGGTGGCCTGGGCCACCAGCCGGATCAGCTGCGCCTTGAGGTCAGTGGGCACGGCGCTACCGAGGCCGCCCAGCAGTTTTGCTTCGAGGAAGGTGCCACTGTTGTTCAGGGCCTGGGCCAGTGCTTTGCCGTCGCTGAGCTGACGGGCATCCGGCAGGCTGGCCAGCAGGCTGCTGGCGGTGCTGCGCAGTTCGCCGTCGCTGCTCGGGCTGCTGGCTATCTGCTGCAGCGCAGCGAGCAGGCCGGGCAGGGACGCCTGGCGGCCTTGCTGGGTCAGCAACTGCTGGGCAATGTTCAGTTGTTCCTGGCGACCGCTGAGCGGCACGAAACGCAGCGACTGATCGCCCTGCACCAGGGCGCTGAGCAGGCTGCCGATCGGCAGTGGGCGCGGGCTGTCGATGCTGAGTATGGCGCCAGCCTGAGCCGTGTTGAGCAGGCTGACCAGCGAGCGGAAGCTGGCCGCCTCGCCCGCAGCCTGAGGCAACGGTTGGTTGGTCAACACCTTGCCCTGCAGCAGGGTACCAACCGGCACCTTGCTGGTGTCGAGCTGGGTGAGGGCGGCGACATTGCTGGCACTGGCCTGCTGCACCATGATGGCCAGGCGGCTGCCTTCGGGCTGGCTGACGGTGAGCTGGCTGCCCTGTGGAATGGGCTGATTGGCACTGGCCTGGACCTGGGTCTGGCTGCCGTTGGCCTGAATCACTTGCAGCACCAACTGGAAGGTACTGCCGCTCTGGCGCATGGTCAGCACTTCGGCCTGAGCGGTTTCGCCTGGCTTGAGCAAGCCGGGTTGGGCCTGGGTCAGGTTGAGCAGTTCACCGGTCAGCTGGGCCTTGATCGCCTGCGGATTGATGGCGGTTTGTGCGCCGAGACTATTGATTTCAGTCATGATTGTATACAACCTGTGGAGCCCGCCCTCTTGGCAGCGCGGCAGCACATGTAATAATGCCTGCCGCCCGCCACTGCCAGTATAACGGCCGCGGGGTGGGCGACTTGAGAAGCATATAGAAAAGGCGAATCCGTGACCCTTCACCTCCAAGCCGTGGGCCTGGCCTGCGAGCGCGACTGGCGCCTGTTGTTCGAGCACCTCGATTTCGAGTTGCGCCCCGGCGACATGCTGCAGATCAGCGGCCCCAACGGCAGCGGCAAGACCAGCCTGTTGCGCCTGTTGGCCGGGCTGATGCAGCCGACTGCCGGGCAGATCCTGCTGGGTGGCAAGCCACTTGGCGAACAGCGCCATGCCCTGGCCAGCATCCTGCTGTGGATCGGCCACGCCGCCGGCATCAAGGACCTGCTCACCGCCGAGGAGAACCTCACCTGGCTCTGCGCCCTGCACCAACCGGCCACCCGTGAAGCCATCTGGGCGGCACTTGCGGCGGTCGGCCTGCGCGGTTTCGAAGACGTCCCCTGCCATACCTTGTCCGCCGGGCAGCAGCGCCGTGTGGCACTGGCCCGGTTGCACCTGAGCAGCCCGCCGTTGTGGATTCTCGACGAACCCTTCACCGCCCTCGACAAGCAGGGCGTGGCCCAGCTCGAAGCGCACCTGGCCGCCCACTGCGAACAGGGCGGTACGGTCGTGCTGACGACGCACCATAGCCTGGAACGCAAGCCGAGCGGCTACCGCGAACTCAACCTGGGGCAGTGGGCGGCATGAGCGTATTTATCCTGTTGCTGCGCCGCGAAGCGCGCTTGCTGTTCCGCCGCCCGGCAGAACTGGCCAACCCATTGGTATTCTTCGCCATCGTCGTGGCCCTGTTCCCGTTGGCAGTTGGCCCTGAAAGCCAATTGTTGCAAACCTTGTCGCCTGGGCTGGTCTGGGTCGCGGCCTTGTTGGCCGTGCTGCTGTCGCTCGATGGCCTGTTTCGTAGTGATTTTGAAGATGGATCGCTGGAGCAGTGGGTGCTGTCACCGCATCCGCTGGCCATGCTGGTGCTGGCCAAGGTGCTGGCGCACTGGATCTTTTCCGGGCTGGCGCTGGTATTGTTGGCGCCATTGCTGGCACTGATGCTGGGGTTGCCCAGCCATTGCCTGCCGGTGCTGCTCGGCTCACTGCTGCTGGGCACGCCGGTTTTGAGCCTGTTGGGGGCGGTCGGCGCTGCGCTGACGGTCGGTCTCAAACGTGGTGGTTTGTTACTGGCGTTGCTGATTCTGCCGTTGTATATCCCTGTATTGATCCTGGGCAGTGGCGCGTTGCAGGCGGCATTGCAGAATATGCCAGCCACCGGCCATCTGCTCTGGCTCGCCAGCCTTACAGCCCTGGCGGTTACCCTGGCACCCTTTGCGATAGCGGCCGGCCTGAAGATCAGCGTCGGCGAATAACGAGTCCCGGGCTCCCAAGCCCGGCTAATACCGGATGTACCTGATGAAAATTAGCTGGACGTGGTTCCACAAACTGGGTTCGCCGAAATGGTTCTATGCCATCAGCGGCCGCATGCTGCCATGGCTGGCCATCTCTGCCGCCCTTTTGCTGGTCACCGGTGTGGTCTGGGGCCTGGCGTTCGCCCCCGAGGACTATCAGCAGGGCAACAGCTTCCGCATCATCTATATCCACGTGCCTGCGGCCATGCTGGCACAGTCCTGCTATGTACTGCTGGCTGTGGCTGGCGCGGTGGGGCTGGTGTGGAAGATGAAACTGGCCGATGTCGCCCTGCAATGCGCAGCGCCCATTGGCGCCTGGATGACCGCCGTGGCGCTGGTCACCGGGGCCATCTGGGGCAAACCGACCTGGGGTAGCTGGTGGGTCTGGGACGCCCGGCTGACCTCGATGCTGATCCTGCTGTTCCTGTACTTCGGCATCATCGCCCTTGGCCAGGCCATCAGCAACCGTGACAGCGCCGCCAAGGCCTGCGCGGTGCTGGCCATCGTCGGGGTGATCAACATTCCGATCATCAAGTACTCGGTGGAGTGGTGGAACACCCTGCACCAGGGCGCCACCTTCACCCTCACCGAAAAACCGGCGATGCCAGCCGAAATGTGGCTGCCGCTGCTGTGCACGGCGCTGGGCTTCTATTGCTTCTTCGGTGCCGTGCTGCTGCTGCGCATGCGCCTGGAAGTGCTCAAGCGCGAGGCGCGCGCCAGTTGGGTGAAGGATGAAGTGTTGAACAGCCTGGGGCGGAGGGCCGCGCGATGAGTTTCGCTTCCTTTGGCGATTTTCTCGCCATGGGCCACCATGCCCTGTATGTCTGGTCGGCCTATGGCATCTGCCTGGCGGTGCTGGCGCTGAATGTCGCCGCCCCCCTGTTGGCCCGTCGCCGCTACCTGCAAGATGAGGCGCGCCGTTTGCGCCGGGAGAACAACCAGTGAATCCGCAGCGCAAGAAACGCCTGTTCCTGATCCTCGGCTTGCTGGTCGGGGTTGCGGTTGCCGTCGGCTTTGCCTTGAGCGCCCTGCAGCAGAATATCAACCTGTTCTACACACCCACCCAGATCGCCAACGGCGAGGCGCCGCTGGACACGCGCATCCGTGCCGGTGGCATGGTCGAGAAGGGCTCGGTGCAGCGTTCATCGGATTCGCTCGACGTGCGTTTCGTGGTTACCGACTTCAACAAGTCCGTGCCGATCACCTACCGCGGCATCCTGCCGGACCTGTTCCGTGAAGGGCAGGGCATCGTTGCCCTTGGCAAGCTCAACGGTGACGGTGTGGTGGTCGCCGACGAGGTGCTGGCCAAGCACGACGAGAAGTACATGCCGCCGGAGGTTACCAAGGCCTTGAAAGAAAGCGGCCAGGCGGCCAGCGGCGCGGGGGCCAAGCCATGAATGCGGCACTGGTGATTCCCGAACTCGGCCAGCTGGCGATGATCCTGGCGATCTGCTTTGCCGCCGTGCAGGCCACGCTGCCGCTGCTCGGTGCCTGGCGCGGTGACAGCCTGTGGATGAGCCTGGCGCGCCCGGCAGCCTGGGGCCAGTTCACCTTCCTGGTGTTCGCCTTTGCCTGCCTGACCCACGCGTTCATGACCGACAATTTCTCGGTCGCCTACGTGGCCAGCAACTCCAACAGCGCCTTGCCCTGGTACTACAAGTTCAGTGCGGTATGGGGCGCCCACGAAGGCTCGCTGCTGCTGTGGGCGCTGATCCTCGGTGGCTGGACCTTTGCCGTGTCGATCTTCTCCCGCCAACTGCCGCAGGTCATGCTGGCCCGTGTGTTGGCGGTGATGGGCATGATCAGCGTCGGCTTCCTGAGCTTCCTGATCATCACCTCCAACCCGTTCCAGCGCCTGCTGCCGCAGGTGCCGACCGACGGCCGTGACCTCAACCCGCTGTTGCAGGACTTCGGCCTGATCGTCCACCCGCCGATGCTGTACATGGGCTATGTGGGCTTCTCGGTGGCCTTCGCCTTCGCCATCGCCGCACTGCTGGGCGGGCGGCTGGACGCGGCCTGGGCGCGCTGGTCGCGGCCCTGGACCATCGTCGCCTGGGCCTTCCTCGGCGTCGGCATCACCCTTGGTTCGTGGTGGGCCTACTACGAACTGGGCTGGGGCGGCTGGTGGTTCTGGGACCCGGTGGAGAACGCCTCGTTCATGCCTTGGCTGGTGGGCACCGCGCTGATTCACTCGTTGGCGGTGACCGAAAAACGTGGGGTATTCAAGAGCTGGACCGTATTGTTGGCGATCGCTGCGTTCTCGCTGAGCCTGCTGGGAACCTTCCTGGTCCGCTCCGGCGTGCTGACCTCGGTGCACGCCTTCGCTGCCGACCCGGCGCGCGGCGTGTTCATCCTGATCTTCCTGCTGTTCGTGGTCGGTGGCTCGCTGACCCTGTTCGCCCTGCGCGCCCCGGTGGTCAAGAGCCAGGTCGGCTTTGCCCTGTGGTCCCGTGAAACGCTGCTGCTGGCCAACAACCTGGTGCTGGTGGTGGCGGCCTCGATGATTCTGCTGGGCACCCTCTATCCGCTGGTGCTCGATGCCCTGACCGGGGCCAAGCTGTCGGTCGGCCCACCTTACTTCGATGCCCTGTTCCTGCCGTTGATGGCGCTGCTGATGGTGGTGCTGAGCCTGGGCGTGGTGGTGCGTTGGAAAGACACCCCGGTCAAATGGCTGGTCAGCATGATGACCCCGGTACTGATCGGCAGCGCGGTGCTAGCGCCAATCGCCGGCTTCATGGTCGACGACTTCGACTGGCCGGTGCTCAGCGCCTTCGCCCTGGCGGCCTGGGTGGTGCTGGGCGGCTTGCGTGACATTTTCGACAAGACCCGCCACAAAGGCCTGGCCAAGGGCGTGCGCGGCCTGACCCGCAGCTACTGGGGCATGCAGCTGGCGCACTTGGGCCTGGCGGTGTGTGCCCTGGGTGTGGTGCTTTCGAGCAACAACAGCGCCGAGCGCGACCTGCGCCTGGCGCCGGGCGAAAGTGTCGAGCTTGGCGGTTACCACTTCCTGTTCGAAGGGGCGAAGCACTTCGAAGGGCCGAACTTCATCTCCGACAAGGGCACCATCGTGGTCACCCGTGACGGCCGTGAAGTGACCACCCTGCACCCGGAAAAGCGCCTGTACACCGTGCAGCAATCGATGATGACCGAAGCCGGCATCGATGCCGGTTTCACCCGTGACCTGTACGTCGCCCTGGGCGAGCCGCTGGAAAACGGCGCCTGGGCAGTGCGCGTGCATATCAAGCCTTATGTCCGCTGGATCTGGCTGGGCGGTCTGCTGACTGGCCTGGGCGGGTTGCTGGCGGCCTTCGACCGGCGCTATCGCGTCAAGGTCAAGACCCGGGTGCGTGAGGCCCTGGGCGTGTCTGGAGCTGCTGCATGAAGCGTTGGATCATGGTCGTGCCACTGGCGGTGTTTCTGCTGATGGCGGTTTTCCTCTACAAGGGGCTGTTTCTCAAGCCCGACGAGCTGCCGTCGGCGATGATCGGCAAGCCGTTCCCGGCGTTCGCTCTGGCTTCGACGCAGGGTGACCGCAACCTGACCCAGGCCGACCTCCAGGGGCGGCCGGCACTGGTCAATGTGTGGGCCACCTGGTGCCCGTCGTGCAAGGTCGAGCACCCGTACCTGAACCAGCTGGCCCAACAGGGCGTGGTGATCCACGGCATCAACTACAAGGACGACAACGCCGCCGCGCAGAAGTGGCTGGCCGAGTTCCACAACCCGTACCAGCTGGATATCCGCGACGAGCAGGGCAGCCTGGGGCTGGACCTGGGCGTGTATGGCGCGCCGGAAACCTTCCTGATCGACGCCAAGGGCATCATTCGCTACAAGCACGTCGGCATCGTCGATGCCAGCGTGTGGCGCGAGCAGCTGGCACCGCTGTACCAGGGCCTGGTCGACGAGGCCAAGCCATGAAGCGCTGGCTGGCAGCCGCCGTGCTGGGCCTGAGCCTGGCCGGTGTGGCCAGGGCGGCCATCGATACCTACCAGTTCCGTGACGACGCCGAGCGCGAGCGTTACCAGCAGTTGACCAAGGAACTGCGCTGCCCCAAGTGCCAGAACCAGGACATCGCCGACTCCAACGCACCGATTGCCGCCGACCTGCGTCGCGAGATCTTCCGCATGCTCGGCGAAGGCAAGAGCAACCAGCAGATCGTCGACTTCATGGTCGACCGCTATGGCGACTTCGTGCGCTACAAGCCGGCGCTCAGTGGCCGCACCTGGTTGCTGTGGTTCGGCCCGGGCATTCTGTTGGCGGGTGGTTTCGTGGTGCTGGCGGTGATCGTCCGCCGGCGCCGTGGCCCGGCCGCCCAGGTTGCACAGCAACTGTCCGTCGAAGAACGCGAACGTCTCGCCAAACTGCTGGAAAAAGAACAGACCCATGACTGAATTCTGGCTTAGCGCGGGCCTGTTGCTGCTCGCCGCCCTCGGCTTTCTGCTGATTCCGATCCTGCGTGGCCGTCGCCAGCAGCAGGAAGAAGACCGCACCGCCCTCAACGTCGCCCTGTACCAGGAACGCGTCGCCGAACTGGCCGCCCAGCAGGCCGCCGGTGTACTCGATGAGGCGCAGATGGCCAAGGGCCGTGACGAAGCTGCCCGCGAGCTGCTGGCCGACACCGAAGGCGCCGAACCTGCGCGTCAGGGGCACCTGGGCAAGGCCTTGCCATTGCTCGCGGCCGTGCTGGTGCCCGCACTGGCACTGGGGCTGTACCTGCACTTTGGTGCGGCGGACAAGGTTGAACTGACCCAGGAATTTGCCGCGGCGCCGAAAACCATGGACGAAATGACCACGCGCCTCGAGCGCGCCGTGGAGGCTCAGCCGGACTCGGCCGAAGGCCTGTACTTCCTTGGACGGGCCTACATGGCCCAGCAACGCCCGGCCGATGCGGCACGTGCCTACGAGCGCGCCGTGGCCCTTGCCGGCCGCCAGCCCGAGCTGCTTGGCCAGTGGGCCCAGGCGCTGTACTTCGCGGCGGACAAGCAGTGGAGCCCCCAGGTGCAGGCGCTGACGGACGAGGCACTGAAGGCCGACCCGAACGAGGTCACCAGCCTTGGCTTGCGGGGCATCGCCGCCTTCGAGGGCGAGCGTTACCAGGAAGCCATCGACTACTGGAACCGCCTGCTGGCGCAACTGCCCGAAGGCGATGCCTCGCGGGCGGCGCTGCAAGGTGGCATCGACCGAGCGGCAGAGCGACTGGGTGGCGCCGGTGGCACCAAAGCGCAGGCCACTTCGCCAGCCCGCCTGAAGGTGCGGGTGGAGCTGGCAGCGGCGCTCAAGGACAAGGTCAAGCCTGACGATACCGTGTTCATCTTCGCCCGTGCCAGCAACGGCCCGCCAATGCCGCTGGCGGCCAAGCGGGTGACCGTGGCGCAGTTGCCACTGGAGGTGGAATTGTCTGACGCTGACGCTATGCTGCCGCAGATGAAACTGTCCCAGTTTGCCGAAGTCCAACTGGTTGCACGTGTTTCCCGCGCCGGCCAGCCGACCCGCGGCGAGTGGATCGGCCTGGGCGCGCCCCTGGCCAATACCACCCAGGCTACCCAGCACCTGACCATCGACAGCCCCGACCCGTAAGAGAGCCACGCCATGCATAGCGCCGTCCGCCTGACCCTGATCACCCTGGCCGTGGGTTTGTCCGCGTGTACGGCGCATCAACCGTACGAGCAGCCGTCGCCGCCGATCGAGACCGTGCCACCGCATCAAGGGCCAGCGGTAAAGCCGCTGCCGGGTGGCCAGCCGTCGACACAGCCGAGCAAACCGGCGGCGATCCCCAAACCGATGCCGCGTACCTCTGCCAGTTTCGCACCACCACCGGGTGGAGCGAGCCACTGGGATCCGAAGCTTGGGGTGTATGTGCTGGAGAAAAAGACCAATGTCTTTTACCGGCAGCGCACCTACTACCGCTATGACAATGGCTGGAGCTGGTCGCTCAACCCGGATGGGCCATGGCAGGAAACTGACAGCAGCGGTGTGCCCGGGGGGCTGGGGCGCGCTTACGGGCAATAAATTTGTTGAGGCTTGTGGGTGTTCGCCGTTAGAAGTTGGGTGCCTGTGAGATCGAGCG
>NZ_BCAZ01000046.1:0-46106 GCF_001320205.1 Pseudomonas sp. NBRC 111123 | reverse complement strand
CTGGATCCATGGCAGGCGTTAGTCGTCTCCCACATTTTGAGCTGAGACCACTAGAATAGAGCTGACGTACCTATTCAGAATCTCGAGATGCCCGATCCCGTCGAAACCCAAGCCTTAGAGCAGTTGCCGCTGGACGAACTGGTCGCCTGCCACGAGTGCGACCTGCTGATGCGCAAGCCGGTGCTGCAGCATGACGAAAAAGCCCAATGCCCACGCTGTGGCTATGAGCTGTACGCCCACCGGCACAATGTGGTCAGCCGCAGCCTGGCCTTGGTGCTGACGGCCCTGCTGCTGTTCGTGCCAGCCAACTTCCTGCCCATCATGCAGCTGCACCTTCTTGGCCAGACTTCGGACGACACCGTTTGGAGTGGTGTGCTAGGTCTGTATAACTCGGAAATGCGCGGCGTGGCCGTGGTGGTGTTCCTGTGCAGCATGGCCATCCCCTTGCTCAAGTTGCTGTGCCAGCTGGCCGTGCTGCTGAGCATCCGCCTGAATGTCGGGCGCAGTTACGGTCTGCTGTTCTATCGCGTCTATCACCACCTGCGGGACTGGGGCATGCTCGAGGTCTATTTCATGGGCGTGCTGGTGGCGATCGTCAAACTCGTCGACCTGGCCGAATTGACTATTGGGCTTGGCCTGTTCTGTTTCATCAGCCTGTTGCTGATCCAGGTCTGGCTCGAAGTGGTGATGTCGCCACACCAGATCTGGAGCGCATTGTCGGGGGAGGATCTCCATGCGGGCGATTGATGCAGGCATTCTGGTCTGCAATGAGTGCCATGAGTTGAACCGCCAGGACGCCGAGAGCGATTCGCAGACCTGCACGCGCTGCGGCGCCGTCGTGCATGCGCGGCGACCCAACAGCATCATCCGTACCTGGGCGTTGTTGATCACTGCCTCGATTCTGTACATACCAGCCAATCTGTTGCCGATCATGACGGTCAGTACTTTGGGGCAGGGTAGCGGCGACACCATCATGTCCGGCGTCATCACCTTGCTCAAGCACGGCATGCTGCCAATTGCCGCCGTGGTTTTCATTGCCAGCATCCTGGTGCCTACCTTCAAGCTGGTGGGTATCGGCCTGCTGCTGTATTCGGTCCAGCGCCGTCAGCCGCTGTCGGCAAGGCAACGAATCCTGATGTACCGCTTCATCGAGTTCATAGGGCGCTGGTCCATGCTGGACATCTTCGTTATCGCCATTCTGGTGGCGGTGGTGAATTTTGGCCGTATCGCCAGTGTCGAAGCCAACCTGGGCGCTGTCGCCTTCGCTACTGTGGTGATCCTCACAATGCTTGCTGCTTTAACTTTCGATCCCCGACTGATCTGGGATAACACGGAGTCGGATGACGACCATGAGTGACATGCCAACGGCTAAAACCCGCCCTGCGTCGAACTGGTCGGCGATCTGGATCCTGCCGCTGATCGCGCTGATGATCGGTGGCTGGCTGGCCTGGCAGGCCTACCGTGATGCTGGCGTGGAAATCGAAGTGCGTTTCGAGACTGGCGAGGGCATTGTCGCCAACAAGACCGAAGTGATCTTCAAAGGTATGCCGGTTGGCAAGGTCACGAAGCTGGTGCTGGATGCAAAGGGTGAGAACCAGGGGGTAATCGCCACCATCGAGATGAACAAGGCCGCCGAACCGCACCTGACCAAGGGCACACGGTTCTGGCTGGTCAAGCCAAGTGTCAGTCTGGCTGGTATCTCTGGTCTGGAGACGCTGGTATCCGGCAACTACATCGCTGTCAGCCCGGGTGAAGGCGAGCCGACCAAGCGCTTTAACGCACTCAAGGTCGCGCCACCACTGTCCGACAGTGAGCCTGGCCTGCACCTGACGCTCAAGGCCGACCGCCTAGGCTCGCTCAATCGTGACAGCCCGGTGTTCTACAAGCAGATTCAGGTTGGCCGGGTGAAAAGCTATCGCCTGTCTGACGACCAGAGCACGGTCGAGGTCAAGGTCTTCATCGAACCGGCCTACGCCAGCCTGGTGCGCAAACACACGCGCTTCTGGAATGCCAGCGGCATCAGCATCGACGCTGACCTGTCGGGCGTGAAGGTGCGCAGCGAGTCACTGTCGAGCATTGTTGCTGGCGGCATCGCCTTTGCCACGCCCGAGTATCGCAAGGACAGCCCGCCTACAGACCCGAGCCTGCCGTTCCGCTTGTATGAAGACTTCGATGCGGCCCAGGCAGGTATCCGCGTCAAGGTGAAGCTCAGCGACTATGAAGGCCTGCAGGCCGGTCGTACGCCGGTCATGTACAAAGGTATTCAGGTCGGTTCGTTGAAAGCCCTGAAGATGGAAGACAACCTGAGCAGCGCCACGGCCGAGCTGACGCTGGACCCCTTGACCGAGGACTATCTGGTCGAGGGTACGCAGTTCTGGGTGGTCAAACCGTCCATTTCCCTGGCGGGTATTACCGGTCTGGAAGCGTTGGTCAAAGGTAACTACATCGCCATTCGCCCAGGCGAAAAAGGCGCCAAGCCGCAGCGCGAGTTCGAGGCCCGGCCCAAGGCGCCGCCGCTGGACCTGAAGGCCCCAGGCCTGCACCTGGTGCTGTTCGCCGATACGCTGGGCTCGCTGGAGATCGGCAGCCCGGTGATGTACCGCCAGGTCAAGGTCGGTAGCGTGCAAAGCTACCAGTTTGCCCGCAACAGCAACCGTATCCTGATTGGTGTGCATATCGAAAAGGAGTACGAAAACCTGGTCAACGGCTCCTCGCGGTTCTGGAATGTCAGCGGTATTACCCTGACCGGCGGCCTGTCGGGCATCAAGATCAAGAGTGAGTCGCTGCAGACGCTCATGGCCGGGGGCATCGCCTTCGATACACCCACGCCCAATGTTGCGCTCAAACGCCATATCCCACGTTTCCGCCTGCTGGAAAGCCAAGAGGCGGTGAACCGCACCGGTACCTTGGTCACCATACGGGTAGACCGTGCTGATGGTCTTAAGCCTGGCACGCCAATCCGCTTCCGTGGCCTGGATGTCGGTAGCGTCGAGAGTGTGGACCTGACAAAAGACCTGCAGGCGGTACTGCTGCGAGCACGCATTACCGAGGCGGCTGATCGTATTGCCCGGGCGGGCACGCAGTTCTGGGTGGTCAAGCCGGCACTTGGGCTGGTGCGGACCGAGAACCTCGATACCTTGATTGGCGGGCAGTACATCGAAGTGCAGCCAGCGGTGAAGGACAAGGGGCCGCAGCGTGATTTCATCGCGTTGAGCGAAGCGCCTGAAGTCGTAGGCGAGGAAGTGGGCCTGCCGTTGACGCTGAGTGCGCCGCGCCGTGGTTCGATCAAGCCGGGCGTGCCTGTTACCTATCGCGAGGTGGCGGTCGGCAAGGTGACCGGTTTCGAGCTTGGTCAGACTGCGGATCGCGTGTTGATCCATATTCTGATCGAGCCGCGTTATGCCGCCCTGGTGCGCGGTGGCAGCAGGTTCTGGAACAGCAGTGGGTTCGGCTTCGACTGGGGGCTGTTCAAGGGTGCCACGGTGCGTACCGAGTCGCTTGAGACGCTCATCGATGGCGGTATTGCCTTCGCCACGCCTGAGGGCGAGCAGATGGGCAATCCGGCGCGGCCGCAGCAGACCTTCGCCTTGTTCGAGAAGCCAGAGGATGCCTGGCTGCAGTGGGCACCGAAGATCCAGATCGCCAAGTAAGTTCCAAGGCTGGCGCGGTTCCAGTGGGAGCGGGTAAGCCCGCTCTCACCAGGATCGCGTGAGCCTTGAATTGCAGGCATAAAAAAACCGGCCCTAGGGCCGGTTTTTTCGACAAGAACGTCGCTTAGGCAGCTGCAGCTTCTTTCAGCGCCTTGATGTGGCCATTCAGACGGCCTTTGTGGCGAGCAGCTTTGTTCTTGTGGATGATGCCTTTATCGGCCATACGGTCGATTACAGGCACAGCCAGAACGTAAGCGGCTTGCGCTTTTTCGGCGTCTTTTGCGTCGATGGCTTTAACTACATTCTTGATGTAGGTACGGACCATGGAACGCAGGCTGGCGTTGTGGCTGCGACGCTTCTCAGCCTGTTTTGCACGTTTCTTGGCGGAAGGTGTGTTGGCCACCGTCGAGCTCCTCGAAAGACTTTAGGTAAATAGCAAACAAAATAGGCCGCGAATCATGCCGATGAGTCGACCGGATGTCAAGGCCACCTGCAGGGTTCCGCCGAGTGGTGCAGCAACAGGCGGGAAATATTCCTTTCTGCCGTGCTACCTGTAAACTCGGGATTTTTTGGCTCCCCTGCGAAGGCGCGGGAGTATCGCACATTCGGACGCTGTCTGGCAGCGCCCTCTGTCCCTGGCGTGAATCTTTTCGATGAATCTGCTCAAATCCCTGGCTGCAGTCAGCTCCATCACCATGATTTCGCGGGTGCTGGGCTTCGTGCGCGACACCATCCTGGCCCGTGTTTTCGGGGCCGGTATCGCCACCGACGCCTTCTTCATCGCCTTCAAGCTGCCCAACCTGCTGCGGCGGATCTTTGCCGAAGGGGCATTTTCCCAGGCGTTCGTGCCGATCCTGGCCGAATACAAGACCCAGCAGGGCGAGGAGGCGACGCGCACCTTCATCGCCTACGTCAGCGGCCTGCTGACCCTGGTGCTGGCCCTGGTCACGGCCGTCGGCATACTCGCCGCACCCTGGGTGGTCTGGGCCACTGCCCCGGGCTTTGTCGACAGCGCCGAGAAGTACGCGCTCACCACAGACCTGTTGCGGGTGACCTTCCCTTATATATTGCTGATTTCGCTGTCCTCCCTGGCCGGCGCGATTCTCAATACCTGGAACCGCTTTTCCGTCCCGGCGTTCACGCCGACCCTGCTCAACGTGGCGATGATCATCTTCGCCGTGCTGCTCACGCCGTATTTCAATCCGCCGATCATGGCCCTGGCCTGGGGCGTGCTGGCCGGAGGCCTGGCGCAACTGCTGTACCAGCTGCCAGCGCTGAAGAAGATCGGCATGCTCGTGCTGCCGCGCCTGAACCTGCGCGATGCGGGCGTATGGCGGGTGCTCAAGCAGATGCTGCCGGCGATCCTCGGGGTATCGGTGAGCCAGATCTCGCTGATCATCAACACCATCTTCGCCTCCTTCCTGGTGGCCGGTTCGGTGTCGTGGATGTACTACGCCGACCGCCTCATGGAGCTGCCTTCTGGTGTGCTGGGCGTGGCCCTTGGCACCATCCTGCTGCCGACCCTGGCCAAGACCTACGCCAGCAAGGACCGTGAGGAGTATTCGCGAATCATGGATTGGGGGCTGCGTCTGTGCTTCCTGCTGGTGTTGCCGTGTACCCTGGCCCTGGCGATCCTCGCCGAGCCGCTGACCGTGGCATTGTTCCAATACGGCAAGTTCAGCGCCTTCGACGCCGCGATGACCCAGCGTGCGCTGATTGCGTACTCGGTCGGCCTGCTGGCGATCATTCTGGTCAAGGTGCTGGCACCAGGCTTCTATGCGCAGCAGAATATCCGTACCCCGGTGAAGATCGCGATTTTCACCCTGGTCTGCACGCAGCTGTTCAACCTGGCACTGGTCGGCCCGCTGCAGCACGCCGGCCTGGCCTTGGCCATCAGCCTGGGTGCCTGTCTGAACGCAGGCCTGCTGTTCTGGAAACTGCGCAGCCAGCAACTGTTCCAGCCGCAACCGGGCTGGGCGAAGTACCTGCTCAAACTGGTGCTGGCAGTCACCCTGATGGCAGCAGTGCTGCTGGTAGGCATGCACTATTTGCCGGCCTGGGAACAGGGCAACATGCTTGAACGGTTCCTGCGCCTGGGCGCGTTGATCGCAGCGGGTGTGGTGACCTATTTCGGTTGCCTGTACCTGTGCGGCTTCCGGCCCCGGCACTTCGCCCGCAACGCCCTGCATTGAGGTAGAAGGCGGGTCAGGCGTCGGTTTTTCGCATTCCACGCCACCCCTTGGCGCTGCTGCCTGTCACCAGCGCCCGGGTGTGGTTATAATCGGCCACTTTATGAGCAAGAAGCGCGTTATGCAGCTGGTTCGAGGTCTTCACAACCTGCGCCCCGAGCACCGGGGCTGTGTCGCCACCATTGGCAACTTCGACGGGGTTCACCGGGGCCACCAGGCAATCCTGGCGCGCCTGCGCGAGCGCGGGCAAGAGCTGGGCCTGCCGACTTGCGTGGTGATCTTCGAGCCGCAGCCGCGCGAGTACTTCGCCCCGGACACTGCACCCGCCCGCCTGGCGCGCCTGCGCGACAAGGTCGAACTGCTGGTCGCCGAGGGCATCGACCGGGTTCTGTGCCTGGCGTTCAACCAGCGCCTGAGCAAGCTCAGCGCCGATGGGTTCGTCAAGGCAATCCTGGTCGACGGCCTGGGCGTGCGTCACCTTGAAGTGGGCGACGACTTCCGCTTCGGCTGCGACCGCGCCGGCGACTTCACCTTCCTGGTCGCTGCCGGCAAGCAGTACGGGTTTACCGTCGAAGCCGCCAACACCGTGATCCAGGACGGCCTGCGGGTCAGCAGCACCGAAGTACGCAAGGCGCTGTCCGAAGGCAACTTCGAGCTGGCCGAGCATCTGTTGGGCCGCCCATACCGTATTACTGGCCGTGTGCTGCATGGCCAGAAGCTGGCCCGCCAGCTCGGCACCCCGACTGCCAACATCCAGCTCAAGCGCCGCCGTGTGCCGCTGTCCGGGGTCTACCTGGCCAGCATCGAGATCGACGGCAAGGCCTGGCCGGGTGTCGGCAATATTGGTGTGCGCCCGACGGTGGCCGGTGACGGCCGCCCGCACCTCGAGATTCATCTACTGGATTATGCCGGCGATCTGTATGGCCGGCGCCTGACGGTGGAATTCCACCACAAGCTGCGTGAAGAGCAGCGATTCGCCTCCCTGGAGGCGCTGAAGTCGGCGATCGATGCGGATATCGCCGCCGCACGTGCACATTGGCACGCTCAACCGCTAACGAAGAGCCTGAAATGACCGACTACAAAGCCACGCTAAACCTTCCGGACACCGCCTTCCCCATGAAGGCCGGCCTGCCTCAGCGCGAACCGCAGATCCTGCAGCGCTGGGACAGCATTGGCCTGTACCAGAAGCTGCGCGAAATTGGCAAGGATCGTCCGAAGTTCGTCCTGCACGACGGCCCGCCCTATGCCAACGGCAAGATTCACATCGGTCATGCGCTGAACAAGATCCTCAAGGACATGATCGTCCGCTCCAAGACCCTGTCGGGCTTCGATGCGCCGTACGTACCGGGCTGGGACTGCCACGGCCTGCCAATCGAGCACAAGGTCGAGGTCACCCACGGCAAGCACCTGACCGCCGACCGTACCCGCGAGCTGTGCCGCGAGTACGCCGCCGAGCAGATCGAAGGGCAGAAGTCCGAATTCATCCGCCTGGGCGTGCTGGGTGACTGGGACAACCCGTACAAGACCATGAACTTCGCCAACGAGGCCGGTGAAATCCGTGCCCTGGCCGAGATGGTCAAGCAAGGCTTCGTGTTCAAGGGCCTCAAGCCGGTGAACTGGTGCTTCGACTGCGGTTCGGCCCTGGCTGAAGCCGAAGTCGAATACGCCGACAAGAAATCCCAGACCATCGACGTGGCCTTCCCGGTCGCCGACGAGGCCAAGCTGGCCGCCGCCTTCGGCCTGGCCTCGCTGGCCAAGCCAGCTGCCATCGTGATCTGGACCACCACCCCGTGGACCATCCCGGCCAACCAGGCGCTGAACATCCACCCGGAGTTCAAGTACGCCCTGGTCGACACCGGCGAGCGCCTGCTGGTGCTGGCTGAAGAACTGGTCGAAGCGTGCCTCAAGCGCTACAACCTGGAAGGTTCGGTGATCGCCACCGCCCCGGGCTCGGCCCTGGAGCTGGTCAACTTCCGCCACCCGTTCTACGACCGCCTGTCGCCAGTCTACCTGGCCGACTACGTCGAACTGGGCGCCGGTACCGGCGTGGTGCACTCGGCACCTGCCTACGGTGAAGACGACTTCGTCACCTGCAAGCGCTACGGCATGGTCAACGACGACATCCTCACCCCGGTGCAGAGCAACGGCGTGTACGTCGAGTCGCTGCCATTCTTCGGCGGCCAGTTCATCTGGAAAGCCAACCCGGCCATCGTCGAAAAGCTGAGCGAAGTCGGCGCGCTGATGCACACCGAAACCATCAGCCACAGCTACATGCACTGCTGGCGTCACAAGACCCCGCTGATCTACCGCGCCACCGCGCAGTGGTTCGTCGGCATGGACAAGCAGCCGAGCACCGGCGAGCCGCTGCGCGAGCGCGCACTCAAAGCCATCGAAGAGACCAAGTTCGTCCCGGCCTGGGGCCAGGCGCGCCTGCATTCGATGATCGCCAACCGCCCGGACTGGTGCATCTCGCGTCAACGCAACTGGGGCGTACCAATCCCGTTCTTCCTGCACAAGCAGACCGGCGAGCTGCACCCGCGCACCGTCGAACTGATGGAGGCCGTGGCCAAGCGCGTCGAGCAAGAGGGCATCGAAGCCTGGTTCAAGCTGGACGCCGCCGAACTGCTGGGTGACGAAGCCAGCCAGTACGACAAGATCGCCGATACCCTGGACGTCTGGTTCGACTCCGGTACCACCCACTGGCACGTGCTGCGTGGCTCGCACGACATCGGCCACGCCACCGGCCCGCGCGCCGACCTGTACCTGGAAGGTTCCGACCAGCACCGCGGCTGGTTCCACTCGTCCTTGCTGACCGGTTGCGCCATCGACGGCCACGCGCCGTACCGCGAGCTGCTGACCCACGGCTTCACCGTGGACGAAAGCGGCCGCAAGATGTCCAAGTCGCTGGGCAACACCATCGAGCCGGAGAAGGTCAACAACACCCTGGGTGCCGACATCCTGCGCCTGTGGGTTTCCGCGACCGACTACTCGGGCGAGATGGCTGTTTCCGAGCAGATCCTGCAGCGCAGCGCCGATGCCTACCGCCGTATCCGCAACACCGCGCGCTTCCTGCTCTCCAACCTGTCCGGCTTCGACCCGGCCCGCGACCTGCTGGCCCCGGAAGACATGCTGGCCCTGGACCGCTGGGCGGTGGACCGTACCCTGCTGCTGCAGCGTGAGCTGGAAGAGCATTACGGCGAGTACCGCTTCTGGAACGTCTACTCGAAGATCCACAACTTCTGCGTGCAGGAGTTGGGCGGCTTCTACCTCGACATCATCAAGGACCGCCAGTACACCACCGGCGCCAACAGTGTTGCCCGTCGTTCCTGCCAGACCGCGCTGTACCACATCAGCGAGGCACTGGTGCGCTGGATCGCGCCGATCCTGGCGTTCACCGCCGATGAAATCTGGCAGTACCTGCCGGGCGAGCGCAACGAATCGGTAATGCTCAACGGCTGGTACCAGGGCCTCAGCGAGCTGCCGGAAGGCACCGAACTGGACCGCGCCTACTGGGACCGCGTCATGGCCGTCAAAGCCGCGGTCAACAAGGAGCTGGAAAACCAGCGTACCGCCAAGGTCATCGGCGGCAACCTGCAGGCTGAAGTTACCCTGTTCGCCGAGGAAGGCCTGAGCGCCGACCTGAGCAAGCTGGGTGATGAACTGCGCTTCGTGCTGATCACCTCGGCCGCCAGCGTGGTGCCGTTTGCCCAGGCGCCGGCCGAAGCCGTGGCCACCGAAGTCGAAGGCCTCAAGCTGCAGGTGGTCAAGTCCGGTCACGTGAAGTGCGGCCGTTGCTGGCACTTCCGCGCCGACGTCGGCAGCCACCCGGAGCACCCGGAAATCTGCGGCCGTTGCGTCGACAACCTGACCGGCGAAGGCGAGGTGCGCCACTATGCCTAACCCTACCGCGGGGCGCTTCGGGCGCCTTGCATGGCTTTGGTTGAGCTTGCTGGTCCTGGTCCTGGACCAGGCCACCAAGCTGTACTTCAACAATGCCCTGACCATGTACCAGCAGGTCGTCGTCATCCCTGACTACTTCAGCTGGACCCTGGCCTACAACACCGGCGCGGCGTTCAGCTTCCTGGCCGACAGCTCCGGCTGGCAGCGTTGGCTGTTCGCCTTGATCGCCGTGGTGGTCAGTTCGGTGCTGGTCGTCTGGCTCAAGCGCCTGGGGCGCAACGAGACCTGGCTGGCCGTGGCGCTGGCGCTGGTGCTGGGTGGTGCCATCGGCAACCTGTACGACCGCATCGTGCTTGGCCACGTGGTCGACTTCATCCTGGTGCACTGGCACAACACCTACCGCTTCCCGGCCTTTAACCTGGCCGACAGCGCCATCACCGTTGGTGCGGTGATGCTGGCGCTGGATATGTTCAAGAGCAAGAAGTCCGAGGATCCGGTCCATGACTGACACCCGTATCGGCCAGAACACCGAAGTCACCCTGCACTTCGCGCTGCACCTGGAAAACGGCGACACCGTCGACAGCACCTTCGACAAGGCGCCAGCCACCTTCAAGGTCGGCGACGGCAACCTGCTGCCAGGCTTCGAGAGCGCCCTGTTCGGCTTCAAGGCCGGTGACAAGCGCACTGTGGTAGTGGCCCCGGAGAATGCCTTCGGTCAGCCCAACCCACAGAACGTGCAGGTCATGCCACGCTCCAACTTCGAAGGCATGGAGCTGTCCGAAGGGTTGTTGATCATCTTCAACGACGCTGCCAACACCGAGCTGCCGGGTGTGGTCAAAGCCTTCGACGACGACCAGGTGACCATCGACTTCAACCACCCACTGGCTGGCAAGACCCTGAGCTTCGAGGTGGAAATCCTCGAGGTGAAGGCCCTGTAAGCCTGGAGCCGAGCATGCAAATCAAACTCGCCAACCCTCGCGGTTTCTGTGCTGGGGTCGACCGGGCGATCGAGATCGTCAACCGTGCGCTGGAAGTCTTCGGCCCGCCGATCTACGTGCGCCACGAAGTGGTGCACAACAAGTTCGTGGTGGAAGACCTGCGTAACCGTGGCGCCATCTTCGTCGAAGAGCTGGACCAGGTGCCGGACGATGTCATCGTCATCTTCAGTGCCCACGGCGTTTCCCAGGCTGTGCGCCAGGAAGCCGCCGGCCGTGGCCTGAAAGTGTTCGACGCGACTTGCCCGCTGGTCACCAAGGTGCATATCGAAGTGGCCAAATACAGCCGCGATGGCCGTGAGTGCATTCTCATCGGCCACGAAGGGCACCCGGAAGTCGAAGGCACCATGGGGCAATATGACCCCAGCAACGGCGGTGCCATCTACCTCGTCGAAGACGAAGACGATGTTGCCCAACTGCAGGTGAACGACCCCGACCACCTGGCCTTCGTTACCCAGACCACGTTGTCGATGGACGACACCAGTCGCGTCATCGACGCCTTGCGTGCGCGCTTCCCGAACATTGGCGGCCCGCGCAAGGACGACATCTGCTACGCCACGCAAAACCGCCAGGATGCGGTCAAGCAGCTGGCTGGCGAGAGTGATGTATTGCTGGTGGTGGGCAGCCCTAACAGCTCCAACTCCAACCGCCTGCGCGAGCTGGCCGAGCGCATGGGCACCCCCGCATACCTGATCGATGGTGCCGAGGACATGCAGCGTGTCTGGTTTGAAAAGGCACAACGGGTAGGCATCACTGCCGGTGCTTCGGCCCCCGAAGTGTTGGTGCAGGGCGTGATTGAACAGCTCAAGGCCTGGGGCGCCACCGGCGCCGAAGAGCTTGATGGGCGGCCGGAGAACATCACGTTCTCCATGCCTAAAGAGCTGCGGGTTCGCTCGCTGATCTGAATCAGGGGCCTGCGTACGATGAGTTTGTTTGTTCATTTGTGCGCAGGTCTACCTTGCCTGTACTTGATATCACTACCTCGTATTTGCAGCTCGCTGAAGAGCCCTCACAAACTTTCAATGTCGCGCCTAATCGCCCCACTGGCATTCCCAGGGCGCTGAATTTCACCTGTCCCTTGGTGTTTTCGACGATTCTCATTGAACGCGTCAGCCTGTATTCGCGCAGCACTTGCTGATTATGTTCGAGCAGTACAACCCAGCCCTTGCTCCAATCTTTTTGCAGTGGTCGCACAAGCACGGCCCGGCTTTGCAGCATGGCGTGGCTGCGCGCGCTGCGCAGTGCCTGGGCCAGATCCCGGGCTGCGGCCGCTCTATGCAGATCATCGCTCAGCCTCGCGTAGGCCGGCATGCCAAGTTGCGTCAGCAAAGCGGCCATGACCAGGGCGAACATCATTTGAATCAGTGTTACACCACGTTGCCTCACCGTGCATTCCTCCCTGGAAGTGCTTGGCTATAGCTTCACGGTCATGGGGCATGAGGTCCAGTCGACCAAGTTCCAGGCAATTGCAGGAAAAGGCGCAGGAGGTGCAGGGATGCACAAGAAACAGCGGGGCATGACGCTTCTGGAAGTGCTGTTGTCGGTCGTTGTGGTGGCTGTTGGCATCTTTGCTTGCGCAGCCATGCAGCTGAAGGCATTGCAAGCGACTGACGGTGCGCGCCGCGATGGGCAGGCGGCATTTGCGGTGCACAGCGAAAACGAGCGGGGCCGACCATGAAGCGCATGCAAGTCGGCTTCGGTCTGCTCGAAGTGATGCTGGCGCTGACGATCGGGCTGATGGTGCTGGCGGCTGCTAGTCAGCTCTTTGCCACTGCCCATCAGGCATGGCGGCTTCAAGGCGCAGCGCTGCGCCTTCAGGATGATGCACGCCTGGCGTTGCTGCGTATGGCTCAGGATATCCGCATGGCAGGCATGTTCGGTTGCCTGCGACTGAACCCCGACGACTTCGAAGACCCGATTGCTAGGCAGGCATTTGCCCAGCCACTGGTGATTGGCCCGTCCAGCCTGGAGTTGGTGGTCGCCGAGTCATCAGAGCATGCAGGCGAGCCTGACTGGGCACTGCTGACTGACTGCCATACCGAAGCCCTCGTGAAAAAAGATTTCCCGTCGAAACCGGGCACGCTCATGGCCTTGCGAATCAGCCGTCATCGATATGAGCTACGTGGTTCCACCCTGCAGTTCATCTGGAAAGGAAGGTCCCAATCGCTGATTGAGCATGTACGCAAGTTACAGGTGACCCGCGTTGATACGCCCAAAGGGGGGAGGGTTGACCTGAAGCTGACGTTGTTCGAACCGACGCTACAACTTGAGCAGCGCCATGAACTAAGCGTGGCTCTACGTAATCTGGAGTCCGATTCATGAGTCGTGAACGCGGGATGGTTCTGCTGCTATCTCTGGTGCTAAGCCTGCTGCTGGCCTTGCTGGCAGCCTCGGCTTTACGCGACGCGCTGATCGAAACCCGAATGACCGGCGCCATGACGGATGGCCTGCAGGCTTTTGAAGACGCGGAAGCCGTGCTGCTAGCTGGCGTCGAGGCGTTAATGCGCACGCCGCCAGGGAAGTGCAACGACTGCCAACCACCGCCACGCCCGCACGACCTGCAAGGCCAATGGCAAAACCACGAACGCGGTTACTTTCAGCTACAGAACCTGGGTGAAACCGACCGAGCCGCACACATGCCCGAGGGTGAGTGGGCCACCTTGTACCGGATAACAGCCGTCAGCCGGCAGCTGGCAGCCAGGCAGGTACTGGAAGCCGTATACGCCGTACCCACCGCTCAAGCACAAGCCCCCCAGCGCATTCTCTGGCGGCAGAGACTGAGGCAAGACTGACATGCAGCAAGGTATGAGCCTGATCGAGTTGTTGATTGTCGTGGCCGTGACCGGCATTCTGGCAGCCATTGCCTACCCCAGTTACAGCGACCAGCTCAGGCGAGCCGCACGCAGCGAAGTGGTTGGCCTGCTGCATGACGCCGCCTTGCGCCTGGAGCGCCATCGCGTGCGCACCGGCCAGTACGCCGAAGGCGACCCGCAGTTGCCCGCCGCCAACCGTCATTACCGCCTGCAGGCCCAGCGCGACAGCGATACCTTCACGCTGACCGCCCACCGGCTGCCCGATGGCCTGATGGCCGATGATCGCTGTGGTGACTTCCAGCTCGACCAGGCCGGTGTGCAGAGCAATCCGGGCGCCACTGAAAGCAGCGAGCGCTGCTGGGGAAGCTGAAGGTTGAATGATGCCCGTGCATCGCGGTTTTACTTCAGGTGTTGGATCGACAGATGAGCAAGCAAGTAGTGGTGGTCGGCGGCGGGGTGATCGGCCTGCTGACCGCGTTCAACCTGGCGGCGAAGGTCGGCCAGGTGCTGGTGTGTGACCAGGGCGAAGTTGGGCGCGAGTCTTCCTGGGCTGGTGGCGGTATCGTTTCGCCGTTGTACCCCTGGCGCTATAGCCCGGCGGTGACCGCATTGGCGCACTGGTCGCAGGACTTTTATCCACAACTTGGCGAGCGCCTGTGCGCAGCGACAGGCATCGACCCCGAGGTGCATACCACTGGCCTGTACTGGCTCGACCTTGACGACGAAGCCGAGGCCTTGGCCTGGGCCGAGCGTGAACAGCGGCCACTCAGCGCCGTGGACATCTCGGCAGCCTACGATGCGGTGCCGGTGCTTGGCCCGGGCTTCAGGCGCGCGATCTACATGGCCGGTGTGGCCAACGTGCGCAATCCGCGGCTGGTGAAGTCGCTCAAGGCGGCGTTGCAGGCGCTGCCCAATGTGACCTTGCGCGAGCACTGCCAGGTCAGCGGCTTCGTTCATGAGAACGGCCGCGTGACTGGCGTACAGACGGCTGACGGTGTGCTCAAGGCTGATGAAGTGGTGCTCAGTGCCGGCGCCTGGAGTGGCGACCTGCTGCGCACCCTGGGGCTCGAGCTGCCGGTCGAGCCGGTGAAGGGCCAGATGATCCTGTTCAAATGTGCCGAAGACTTCCTGCCGAGCATGGTGCTGGCCAGGGGGCGCTATGCGATTCCGCGTCGTGATGGGCACATTCTGGTGGGCAGTACGCTGGAGCATGCCGGCTACGACAAGACCCCGACCGAGGAGGCGCTGGCCAGCCTCAAGGCGTCGGCCATCGAACTGTTGCCTGAGCTCAAGGATGCCACGGTTGTGGCGCACTGGGCCGGACTGCGTCCAGGCTCGCCTGAAGGCATTCCGTACATCGGGCCAGTGCCTGGGCATGACGGTTTGTGGCTGAACTGCGGGCACTACCGCAACGGGCTGGTGCTGGCGCCGGCTTCGTGTCAGCTGTTCACCGACTTGCTGACCGGGGCCGAGCCGATCATTGATCCTGCGCCTTATAAGCCAGAGGGGCGTTTGGGCTGAGATTGCTGGGCTCGCTTTGCGGGCCTTTCGCGACAAGAGGCCGCTGCTACTGGGATCGCGGCTTCTTGTAGGAGCGGCGTTGCCGGGGCGCCGGACCGGTCGGAAAGGGCTGCACAGCAGCCCCCATTTCACCAAGCTAAAAGATCACTGCGATTGGCCGGGCCCCTGCTGCAAGTGCGCCTGGCTGCAATACCAGTCATTCCCCTGCTGCAGCGCCCGGTCATCGGGCAGGTGTACGCCACAGTGGGCGCAGCGCACCATCTTCAGCGGCGCGTCGAGCTTGGGCTCGGAGTGCGATTGCTGGCTGACTTTGAACTTGCGCCACAGCCAGAACGCGGCGGCGATCAGGGCGATCCAGAAAAGTAGGCGAACCATGGTGTCCAGCTTGTTGGTTGTAGAAGCCGACAGTCTAGGACGCAGCCATAAAAAAAGGGAGGCCTCAGGCCTCCCTTTCTCATTGCGCGTGTGTCAGTCGAACAGACCAAAGGTCATGTAGCTGAACCACGAGCGGTCTTTCTCGGCTTCTTTCGGGCCTGCCGGCACGATCGGGTCGCCGTTCTCGTCCTTAGGCAGCAGCTCTTGCGGCATCTCGTCGCGCGCGTCCTGGAACTGCTTGACCACGTCCTGGTTGGCGCGGGTTTCGCCCGGCGGCAGCGGGGTGTCGGTCTCGATCAGGCCCAGGGTGGCCTTGGACAGCCAGCCGCGGCCGTCAGACTCGGTCTGCTTGGGCTGGAACTGGCCATCGACCAGGCTTGGGTGGTCCGGGTAGTTGAGCTTGAGGGTTTCCAGGCTGGTGGCTGCCAGTTCGTCCAGGTGCATCTTCTGGTACGACTCGACCATCACGGCCAGGCCGTCGCCAACCGATGGGGTTTCCTGGAAGTTCTCGACCACGTAGCGGCCACGGTTGGCAGCGGCCACGTAAGCCTGGCGGCTCAGGTAGTAGTCGGCCACGTGGATTTCGTAGGAAGCCAGCAGGTTGCGCAGGTAGATCATGCGCTGCTTGGCGTCTGGCGCGTAGCGGCTGTTGGGGAAGCGGCTGGTCAGCTGGGCGAACTCGTTGTACGAGTCGCGCGCGGCGCCCGGGTCACGCTTGGTCATGTCCAGCGGCAGGAAGCGCGCCAGCAGGCCACGGTCCTGGTCGAACGAAGTCAGGCCCTTGAGGTAGTAGGCGTAGTCGACGTTCGGGTGCTGCGGGTGCAGGCGAATGAAGCGCTCGGCAGCCGATTTGGCAGCCTCAGGCTCGGAGTTCTTGTAGTTGGCGTAGATCAGCTCGAGCTGCGCCTGGTCGGCGTAGCGGCCGAACGGATAACGCGACTCCAGGGCCTTGAGCTTGTTCACGGCGCTGGTGTAGCTGGAGTTGTCCAGGTCAGCCTGAGCCTGTTGATACAGCTCGGCCTCACTGAGGTTCTCGTCAATGACTTCCTTATTGGAGGAACAGGCCGCGGTGAGCCCGAGGATGGCGATCAGCAGCAGGTGTTTCACTTGCATGGCGGCTTGCGTCCCTTTGACGGCCGCTGTCTTGGGCGGTGCCGTCCTGTTATGATGAGCGCCCCGGCAAACCCCGGGACAAAAGAAGCCGTATTTAACCACAAGCTCGCAGCCGAAACCAAAGGCTGTGCGCCCGCCGAATCGAGCATGTCCGAGATCATTCAACTTAGCGCAGAGGTCCCGTCCGAACTGGGCGGTCAACGCCTCGACCAGGTCGCCGCCCAATTGTTCGCCGAGTATTCGCGTTCGCGGCTTACTTCGTGGATCAAAGAGGGCCGCCTGACGGTCGATGGCGCGGTCGTGCGCCCTCGGGACCCGGTCCATGGTGGCTCGCAACTCATCCTGGAGGCCGAGCAAGAGGCCCAGGGTGAGTGGATCGCAGAAGATATCGAACTGGATATCGTCTACGAAGACGACCACATCATGGTGATCAACAAGCCTGCCGGGCTGGTTGTGCACCCGGCTGCCGGGCATGCCAGCGGTACGCTGCTCAATGCGCTGCTGCACCACGTGCCAGACATCGTCAACGTGCCGCGCGCCGGTATCGTGCACCGCCTGGACAAGGACACCACCGGCCTGATGGTGGTGGCCAAGACCTTGCAGGCGCAGACCAAGCTGGTCGAGCAGATGCAGGCCCGTAAAGTCAGCCGCATCTACGAATGCATTGTGATTGGCGTGGTCACCGCCGGTGGCAAGATCGATGCGCCTATCGGCCGTCACGGCGGCATGCGCCAGCGTATGGCGGTCACCGACGGCGGTAAGCCGGCGGTCAGCCACTACCGTGTGCTCAAGCGCTTCCGCTCGCACACCCACGTACGCGTGAAGCTGGAAACCGGCCGTACCCACCAGATTCGTGTGCACATGGCTCATGTCGGTTTCCCGCTGGTTGGCGATCAGACCTACGGCGGGCGCTTCCGCATTCCGCCGGCTGCCAGCCCAACCATGGTCGAGGCGGTGAAGACCTTCCCGCGCCAGGCGCTGCATGCGCGTTTCCTCGCCTTGGCTCACCCGATCACCGGTGAAATCATGAAGTGGGAATCGCCCTTGCCGGACGATTTCGTCTGGTTGCTGTCGCTGCTCAACCAGGACCGCGAGAGCTTTATCGGATGAACGGCCTGACGCAGTCGCTGCTGATCCCCGATTGGCCAGCCCCGGCCTCGGTTCGCGCCTGCGTCACTACCCGTGAGGGCGGGGTCAGCCTGCCGCCCTATGAAACCTTCAATCTCGGCGATCACGTCGGCGATGACCCGGCCGCAGTCGTCGAGAACCGCCGTCGCCTGAGCGACGCATTCACCATCCAGCCAGCCTGGCTCAAGCAGGTGCATGGCTTGGTGGTGGCCGATGCCGACCCAGCTGTGGTGGCCGAAGCTGACGCTAGCTGGACCGACCAGCCTGGCATCGCCTGCACCGTGATGACTGCCGATTGCCTGCCGGCATTGTTCTGCGATCGCGCCGGTACGCGGGTGGCTGCAGCCCATGCTGGCTGGCGCGGGCTGGCAGGCGGCGTGCTCGAGGCTACCCTCGATCGCCTGGCGCTGGCGCCTGAAGAGGTGCTGGTGTGGCTCGGGCCGGCCATTGGCCCCAAGGCGTTCGAAGTCGGGCTGGAAGTGCGCGATGCATTTACCGCCGTGCATCCCGAAGCGGCCAGGGCGTTCGTCGACGGCGAGCGGCCAGGCAAGTTGATGGCCGACATCTACGAGCTGGCGCGCATTCGGCTGGCCGCGCGTGGGGTGACGGCTGTTTATGGCGGTGGCTACTGCACGGTCAGTGATGCCCGCTTCTTCTCCTATCGCCGCACCCCTCAAGGTGGGCGCTTCGCCTCGCTGGTCTGGCTGGCCCCGCGCTAGCCTGTACTGGCCTCTCGCGGATAAATCCGCTCCTACACGGGAACGCGAAACCTGTAGGAGCGGATTCATCCGCGAATGCCCCAGCGCTGATCCAGAAAGCTGACCCCGGTCAACCGCGCTACGCTTGAATCTTTCAGAATCACCCTTATCTATAAGGTCATCTCAGGCAGGTTTCTTCATAAACAGGCGCTGTCCATCGCTCCGACCTGCCCTTTAAAGGAAGGTACACCATGCGAATAGACCGTTTGACCAGCAAGCTTCAGCTTGCAATATCCGATGCCCAATCCCTGGCCGTTGGCATGGACCACCCAGCCATCGAGCCCGTGCACCTGCTGCAGGCCCTGCTCGAACAGCAGGGCGGTTCGATCAAGCCGCTGCTGATGCAGGTTGGCTTCGACATCAACAGCCTGCGCCAGGCATTGGTGAAAGAACTCGACCAGTTGCCGAAAATCCAGAACCCCACCGGCGACGTGAACATGTCGCAGGACCTGGCACGCCTGCTCAACCAGGCCGACCGCCTGGCTCAGCAGAAGGGCGACCAGTTCATTTCCAGCGAACTGGTGCTGCTCGCTGCCATGGACGAGAACAGCAAGCTCGGCAAGCTGCTGCTCAGCCAGGGTGTGAGCAAAAAGGCCCTGGAAAACGCCATCAACAACCTGCGCGGCGGCGCGGCGGTGAATGACGCCAACGCCGAAGAGTCGCGCCAGGCCCTGGACAAGTACACCGTCGACCTGACCAAGCGCGCCGAAGAAGGCAAGCTTGACCCGGTGATCGGCCGTGATGACGAAATCCGCCGCACCGTGCAGGTGCTGCAGCGCCGCACCAAGAACAACCCGGTGCTGATCGGTGAGCCTGGCGTGGGTAAAACCGCCATCGCCGAGGGCCTGGCCCAGCGCATCATCAACGGTGAAGTGCCCGATGGCCTGAAAGGCAAGCGCCTGCTGGCGCTGGACATGGGGGCGCTGATCGCTGGTGCCAAGTACCGTGGCGAGTTTGAAGAGCGCCTCAAAGGCCTGCTCAACGAGCTGTCCAAGCAGGAAGGCCAGATCATCCTGTTCATCGACGAACTGCACACCATGGTCGGCGCCGGCAAAGGCGAGGGCGCCATGGACGCCGGCAACATGCTCAAGCCGGCCCTGGCCCGCGGCGAGTTGCACTGCGTTGGCGCTACCACGCTCAACGAATACCGCCAGTTCATCGAGAAGGACGCGGCGCTGGAGCGGCGCTTCCAGAAAGTGCTGGTGGAAGAGCCGAGCGAGGAAGATACCATCGCCATCCTGCGTGGCCTGAAAGAACGCTATGAAGTGCACCACAAGGTGGCCATCACCGACGGTGCGATCATTGCCGCAGCCAAGCTCAGCCACCGCTACATCACCGACCGCCAGCTGCCAGACAAGGCCATCGACCTGATCGACGAAGCGGCCAGCCGCATCCGCATGGAGATTGACTCCAAGCCGGAAGTGCTCGACCGCCTTGACCGTCGCCTGATCCAGTTGAAGGTGGAGTCCCAGGCGCTGAAGAAGGAAGAAGACGAGGCGGCCAAGAAGCGCCTCGAGAAGCTCACCGAGGAAATCGAGCGACTGGAGCGCGAGTATTCGGACCTGGAGGAAATCTGGGCGTCGGAGAAAGCCGAAGTGCAAGGCTCGGCGCAGATCCAGCAAAAGATCGAGCAGGCTCGCCAGGAACTGGAGGCCGCCCGTCGCAAAGGTGACCTGAGCCGCATGGCCGAGCTGCAGTACGGGGTGATCCCGGACCTGGAGCGCAGCCTGCAGATGGTCGACCAGCACGGCAAGACCGAGAACCAGCTGCTGCGCAACAAAGTGACCGAGGAAGAAATTGCCGAAGTGGTGTCCAAATGGACGGGCATCCCGGTGGCGAAGATGCTCGAAGGCGAGCGTGAGAAGCTGTTGAAGATGGAAGCGTTGCTGCACCAGCGCGTAATCGGCCAAGGCGAAGCGGTGACCGCAGTTGCCAACGCCGTGCGCCGTTCGCGTGCCGGGCTGTCCGACCCGAACCGGCCGAGTGGTTCGTTCCTGTTCCTCGGCCCGACCGGTGTGGGCAAGACCGAGCTGTGCAAGGCACTGGCCGAATTCCTGTTCGATACCGAAGAGGCCATGGTGCGCATCGACATGTCCGAGTTCATGGAGAAACACTCCGTGGCTCGCCTGATTGGTGCCCCGCCAGGCTACGTCGGTTATGAAGAGGGCGGTTACCTGACCGAGGCCGTGCGCCGCAAGCCGTACTCGGTGGTGCTGCTGGACGAAGTGGAGAAGGCCCATCCGGATGTGTTCAACGTGCTGCTGCAGGTGCTGGAAGACGGCCGCCTGACTGACAGCCACGGCCGCACCGTGGACTTCCGCAACACGGTGATCGTGATGACCTCCAACCTGGGCTCGGCGCAGATCCAGGAGCTGGTGGGGGATCGCGAGGCGCAGCGTGCGGCAGTGATGGACGCGGTGGGTTCGCACTTCCGTCCGGAGTTCATCAACCGTATCGACGAAGTGGTGGTGTTCGAGCCACTGGGCCGCGAGCAGATCGCCGGTATTACCGAGATCCAGCTTGGCCGCCTGCGCAGCCGCCTGCTCGAGCGCGAACTGTCGCTGAGCCTGAGCCCGGAGGCGTTGGACAAGCTGATCGCCGTGGGTTACGACCCGGTATATGGCGCGCGTCCGCTGAAGCGGGCGATCCAGCGCTGGATCGAAAACCCGCTGGCGCAGCTGATCCTGGCTGGCAAGTTCGTACCAGGGACGGCGATTACCGCCAAGGTCGAAGGCGACGAAATCGTCTTTGCCTGATTGCTGCTATAAATGAGCCCCGCATCTGCGGGGCTTTTTTTTGCCTGTTTACCTGTGCGGGCCCCTTCGCGGGTAAATCCGCTCCCACAGGATTACCTACCGTTTCAAGGCCTGTGCAGTACCTGTGGGAGCGGGTTTACCCGCGAAGAGGCCCGTGCAGCCCCAGCAAATCCGGGGCTTTCCGGGCTTGTTGGTTAACTTGCTGAAAATTTTGAAATTTTTGCTTGCATCATAAAACGAGTGCCCCTAATATACGCCGCGTTGTCAGGCACTAAGCGAATCACCCGCAACATCGGTGACCGCAAAACAACTTACAAATCAGTAAGTTGAATGAAAAAAAGTGGTTGACAAGCAAAACGAAGAATGTAGAATAGCCGGCCTCAGCAGCGACAACGCGAAAGCGGAGAAGCTAAAGGGTCCGAAGCGAACACAGTCTTCGGAGTTGTACCGAAGTTCAGTTCCGCGATAGCTCAGTCGGTAGAGCAAATGACTGTTAATCATTGGGTCCCTGGTTCGAGTCCAGGTCGCGGAGCCAATCTCGGGGTGTAGCGCAGTCCGGTAGCGCGCCTGCTTTGGGAGCAGGATGTCAGGAGTTCGAATCCCCTCACCCCGACCATTTTCCGGGTCGTTAGCTCAGTTGGTAGAGCAGTTGGCTTTTAACCAATTGGTCGTAGGTTCGAATCCTACACGACCCACCATGTAGAAAAGGGCATCTCCAATGAGATGCCCTTTTTTTTGAAAGACCCGGGGTGTAGCGCAGTCCGGTAGCGCGCCTGCTTTGGGAGCAGGATGTCAGGAGTTCGAATCCCCTCACCCCGACCATTTTTGGGTCGTTAGCTCAGTTGGTAGAGCAGTTGGCTTTTAACCAATTGGTCGTAGGTTCGAATCCTACACGACCCACCATGTAAAAAGGGCATCTCGAATGAGATGCCCTTTTTCTTTGCCTCGAAAAACTGCGCCTTCGGTGCAGGCTGCGGGCATCTGATTACAACCACGCCTGTGGGAGTGGGCTTGCCCGCGAAGAAGGCAGCGCGGTGCATGGCACGGGCTTCGCCCGTGTTCGCGGGCAAGCCCGCGCCCACAGGGGAAGCCCTTTGGCCTGTCAGTGCAGTTTCAGGCGCGGCTCAGTGCCCCGACCAATCTTGCTACCCAGCATCATCAAAGCCGTGCGGAAGAACCCATACAGCGCCATCTGGTGCATGCGGTACAGCGACACGTAGAACATCCGCGCCAGCCAGCCCTCCAGCTTCACGCTGCCCATCAGGTTACCCATCAGGTTGCCCACCGCCGAGAAGCGCGACAGCGACACCAGCGAACCGTAGTCCTTGTACTCGTAGGTCGGCAGTGCCTTGTTCTCCAATCGCGCCTTCAGGCTCTGCGCCAGCATCGAAGCCTGCTGGTGCGCGGCCTGTGCCCGTGGCGGCACATTGCGGTCGCTACCTGGCTGCGGGCAGGCAGCGCAGTCACCAAAGGCGAAAATGTTGTCGTCGCGGGTGGTCTGCAGGGTAGGGCGCACCACCAGCTGGTTGATGCGGTTGGTTTCCAGGCCGTCGATATCCTTGAGGAACCCCGGTGCACGGATACCCGCCGCCCACACCTTGAGGCTGGCCTGGATCACTTCACCGTCTTTGGTCTTCAGGCCATCTTCGGTCACTTCACTGACGGCGGCGTTGGTCAGCACCTTGACCCCGAGTTTCTCCAGGGTCTTGTGCACCGGCACGCTGATGCGCTCCGGCAGCGCAGGCAACACGCGCGGGCCAGCCTCGATGATGGTGATGTGCATGTCCTTGGGCTGGATGCGGTCCAGGCCATAGGCCGCCAGTTCGTGGGCCGCGTGGTGCAGCTCTGCCGCCAGCTCCACGCCGGTGGCACCAGCGCCGACGATGGCCACGCTGATCTGCTCGCTGGCCACATCGCCGGCGTGGGCACGCAGGTAGTGGTTCAGCAGCTGCTGGTGGAAGCGCTCGGCCTGCTTGCGGGTGTCGAGGAACAGGCAGTGCTGCGCGGCGCCCAAGGTGCCGAAGTCGTTGGTGTTGGAGCCGACGGCGATCACCAGGGTGTCGTAGCCCAGGGTGCGCGCAGGCAGCAGCTCACGGCCCTCTTCATCCAGGGTAGCGGCCAACTGGATTTGCTTGCCTTCACGGTCCAGGCCGCTCATGCGTCCCAGCTGGAAGTTGAAGTGGTTCCACTTGGCCTGGGCTACGTAGTTCAGTTCGTCTTCCGAGGAGTTCAGCGAGCCGGCGGCCACTTCGTGCAGGAGCGGCTTCCAGATGTGCGTGAGGTTGGCGTCGACCAGGGTGATCTCGGCCTGCTTGCGCTTGCCCAGGCTTTTACCCAGGCGGGTCGCCAGTTCCAGGCCGCCGGCGCCGCCGCCGACAATCACGATGCGATGAGTCATGGGAATATCTCATAAGGTTTACGGAATTCGTGGCCCCAAGGGCCGGCCGCAAACTGCGAGAGAGGAGGGCGAGCGCAAGGCAGCTCATAGCACCAGTCCACTCAGCAGGCGGCTGATGAGACCCAACCCGATGGTCACGGCCAGTACCAGCGCAAGGAGCAGCCAGGGCCGAAATGGCCGGCGCTCGACTTGGTGCTGGGGGGCTCGCAGATACTCATCGACACGACGCTGATCTTCCGGGTTCAGGCGGCTGGTCATGGTGGGCCTCGTCAGGTAGACGTCTGTGACTGCACGAACGCCACAGCGTTCATGCAAGCGCTTCAAACAAATGATAATGCTTTCTATCCCTGGCGCCGAGTTTACGCCATCGCAAAGACTCTCGGCACTGGATCAAAGACTGATGCCCACGTCGAAGACGATGCTGCGCCCCAGGTTGCCACGCAGAAACTCCGGTGCATCGGGGTGGGCGAACAGTACACGGGCAAAGGTCGGCCCGACCAGCGACAGCGAGCGCCAGCCCTGGCGCAGGTACTCGGTGGGCGGCGGGAAGTGGGTGTTGAGGTCCAGCACTTCGCGCTTGAGGCTGGCAAAGGCGATGATGTCCAGCTCGCTCAGGTCCAGCCCGCGCTCGCGGTAGTTGTGCGCCTTCTTGCGCAAGGTCGGCGCCAGGCGCCCCAGCAGCTCGGCGGCGGCGATGCGCCGGGGGCGGGCTTCGCGGCGAACCAGCTGGGCCAGGGAAAACGCACTGCGCCGACGCTGCAGCTCTTCGCGCCATTCGTCGTTGAGGCGGCGGCCTTCGTCGAGCACGAAAAACACTTCAAAGGCGGCATCGCGGAACAGCACATCCGGGGGCTCCTGGCCGGCCGGGGTGAAGTCCTCGCTGCGGTAGGGGATATTCAGCCCCTGCAACAGGCGCTGGCACACCCACCGCTCCCGCTCCCACTTGCGGGCGTTGGATAAAAAGGCATTGGCTTGTTCGGCCTGGATGGTAAGCAGGCGCAGGTAGTCTGAGTCATCCATGGGAACAAGCTTAGCCGCTAATCGATGACGGTAAGATGCTGTTTGTGCGTGGGAATCAGGCCAATGTCGGCCACCGCTGCAGGCGTTGACGAGAATCGATGTAGACTCAGGTTTATCCACAGGCCAGACAGGGGCATTGTTCGGGTGATCAGCGCGCAGGTTTTATCCACAACCAGCCTGGCCATGGGTTGGCTTGGCTACGTGCCGCTGCTGATCTGGGCCGCCAGCCGCACGCGCTGGGTTGAGCTACTGACCGACCGGCGCCGCCAGCACCTGCTGTTTGGCACCGTGTTCTGCCTGTTTGCCCTGTGGCTGGTCAGGCGCGATTTCGATACAGGCGTGTCGTATCACTTCATTGGCATGACGGCGGTTACCTTGTTGCTGGACTGGCCACTGGCAGTGCTCGGTGGCTTCTTCGCCCAGCTCGGCTTGCTGGCGCTGGGGCGGCAGGACTTCGCGGCGCTCGGGGTCAACGGGTTGCTGCTGGTGGGGTTGCCGGTGCTGATCACCGAAGTGTGCGCGATCCTGGTCGAGCGGGCGCAGCCGCGTAACCTGTTCGTCTACATCTTCTGTTCAGGGTTCTTCCCCGCTGCACTGACGGTGCTGATTTGCGTGCCGGTGGCGTTGGGGGTGTTATGGTTGGATGGTCGCTTTGCGATGCCGGAGTGGCTCAGCGATTTTATCGGCTACCTGTGGCTGATGATGTTCCCGGAGGCGTTCATCAACGGCATGGTGATCAGTGCCCTGGTGGTGTTTTGCCCGGAGTGGCTGGAAACATTCAACCGTACGCGGTATCTGCAGGCGCCGTGGAAGGATGATGAGCGCTGAAAGTCGTATTGGCTATGCCGGCCTCTTCGCGGGTAAACCCGCTCCCACAGGGATTTCACCGCTTTCAGATCCTGTGAAGGTCCTGTGGGAGCGGGTTTACCCGCGAAAGGGCCGGCACAGGCAGCCCAAGCGTCCGTCAGTGCCGCGGCTCCAGCTCCCCGGAAAACAGCTCATCCTCGGCATCCGGCGCTACCGGAATCTTGTGCTCCTCCGCCGCCCAGGCCCCCAGGTCGATCAGCTTGCAACGATCGGAACAAAACGGCCGGAACGTGTTTTTCTCGTTCCATTCCACAGGTGCGCCACAGGTCGGGCAATCGACGGTCAATGGCTGGCTCATGGTTGGCCTCCTCGTAAAGTCAGGTAAAAGTGGTGCAGGCGGTCAATCTGCTCATGCAGTGCGGCCAGGTCGCCGTCATTGACCACCACATCGTCGGCATGGCCCAGGCGCTCCTCCCGGCCCAGCTGGGCCTTGAGAATGGCCTGCACCTGCTCGGCACTGGTGTTGTCACGTGCCAGGGTGCGCGCCACCTGCAGCGCTTGCGGCACATCGATGACCAGCACGCGCTGGACCTTCTGGTGCTGGCCCGACTCGATCAGCAGCGGCGACACGTACACCGCATAGGGTGATTCGGCCTTGGCCAGATAACTGAAGATCTCCTGCCCGATCAGCGGGTGCAGCAGTTGTTCCAGCCACTTGCGCTGAGCAGGGTCGGCAAAGATCAGCTGGCGCAAGGCCGCGCGATCAAGCTGGCCATCGCCCAGCAGCACGCCGGGGCCGAAGCGCTCGACGATGCTGGCCAGTGCCGGGCGGCCGGGTTCGACCACCCAGCGCGCCGCCTGATCGGCATCGACCAGGTGCACGCCAAGTTCGACGAAGCGTTCGGCGGCGGCGCTCTTGCCGCTGCCGATGCCGCCGGTCAGCCCGAGAATCCAGGGGGTGAAGGCCTTGGTGGTCATCACATTCCAAACAGTTGCAGGTAGGAGGCGTATATTTCATCACCCCAGAGCACAGCAATCCACCCCGCAATGGCCAGATAAGGGCCAAAGGGTATTGCAGTGCCGACGGACTGCCTGCGCACGCGCAGCAGGCACAGGCCCGCCACCACGCCGATCACCGATGACAGCAGCAAGGTCACCGGCAATACCTGCCAGCCACCCCAGGCCCCGATCAGCGCCAGCAGCTTGAAGTCGCCATAGCCCATGCCTTCCTTGCCAGTGACCAGCTTGAACACCCAGTACACCGACCACAGGCTCAGGTACCCGGCCACTGCGCCCCACAGTGCATCGGGCAATGGCACCACAGTGTCGAAGGCATTGACGACCAGGCCCAGCCACAGCGTCGGCAGCACCAGCACATCGGGCAATAGCTGCTGGTCATGGTCGATCAGGCTCAGCGTCAGCAGGCTCCAGGTCAGCAGCAGCAGTGCCAGGGCCTCGGTGCTTGTGCCGGAATGCCAGGCCACTGCCATCGACAACAGCGCACAGGCCACCTCGACCAGCGGATAACGCGCACTGATCGGCTGCTTGCACGCCGAGCAGCGCCCCCGCAACGCCAGGTAACTGATTACGGGAATGTTCTCCCAGGCGCGGATCGCGTGGTTGCAATGGGGGCAGTGGGAAGCGGGGAGGGACAGGTTGAAGCGCTCGTGCTCGGTGGTCGGCAGGCCCAGCACCTCCTGCGCTTCGCGCTGCCATTGGCGCTCGAGCATGATCGGCAGGCGATGCACCACCACATTGAGGAAGCTGCCCACCAGCAGGCCGAGCACAGCCGCCAAGGGGATGAAGTAGGCCGGCTGTTCGGCCAGCAAAGTCCATGAAGTCATGTTCAGATCAAGCTACCCAACTGGAAGATCGGCAGGTACATCGCCACCACCAGGCCACCGACCAACAGGCCCAGGATCAGCACGATGGCTGGCTCCAGCAGGCAGGTCAACTGGTCCAGCGCCTGGCTGACCCGTTCCTCGTAATGGCTGGCGGACTTCGCCAGCATCTGCTCTAGCGTGCCGCTGGATTCACCAATGGCGGTGAGTTGCACCAACAAGGGCGGAAACAGCGGTTCATTGGCCATCGCCTGATTCAGCGCCTGCCCGTTGGCCATGCCCTGACGCAAGCGCTGCACGGCCTGTTCGTGCAGTTCATCGCCGCAAGCCTTGGCCACGGTGACCAGCGCATCCAGCATCGGCACCCCGGCAGCATAAGACGTGGCCAGGGTGCGGGCGAAGCGCGCCAGGGCCGCCTGGCTCAACAGCCTGCCGAACACAGGAAGGCGCAAAGCCTGTGCAGTCATCCACAGCCGTGCTGGCGCATGCCTCTGATACAGCCGGGTAAAGGCGAATGCCAGGCCAACTGCGGTTATCAACAGCAGCGGCGCATAGCGCCCCAGCCCTGTGGACAAGTTGATCACCCACTGTGTGAAGGCCGGTAGCGCTGCATCGAAACCGGCAAACAGGCTTTCGAAGCGCGGAATCACCTCCAGCAACAAGATCGCCGAAACCCCCAAACCGGTCAGCAACAACAGCAACGGATAGAGCATCGCCTTGCGCACCCTTTTACGCAGTAGCTGGCGTTGCTCCAGCATCCCCGCCAACTGCTCCAGCTGCCGATCGAGCGTGCCGGATTGCTCACCCACGCGGATCAGGTTGCAGTACAACCCATCGAACCACGCCGGGTGGCGCTGCAGCGCATCGGCCAGCCCCAGGCCCGAGGCCACATCCCGTTTCAATTTATCCAGCAAGGCTGCCTGCGCCGCATTGCAGCCACTGCGCCCCATCACCTCGAAGGCCTGCAACAGCGGTACCCCGGCCTTGAGCAAGGTCGCCAGCTGGCGACTGAAACCCGCCGGGTCGGCCTTTTCCCGAGCCTTCGGCATACGCCATTCAAACCCGCCGGCCGCCCGCAGGCTGACCACGCGAATGCCCTGGCGCTGCAAGCCGGCCCGTGCGTAAGCCAGGCTGCGCCCGCTGACCTGGCCGCTGACCTTGGCGCCACTGGCATCAGTGCCGCGCCACGAATAAAGATGCGTCGATGAGTTCATGCAAAGGTCCTTTTGTGCTCATGCGACAAGCCTGGAAACAGCTTGCCGCGTCCATGAGCGGGCGTACGTCCGTGATGCTCACTAGAGTAGTTCAGCGAAGATGACGCCCCGGCGGGCAGGGGTGACAAAAGGTGTCTGTTCAGGCCTACTGCGCCGCTGCCAGCTGGGGGCGAGCCTGACCTCCACGAGTACACGTATCAAAAAGGAAATCGTTCATGAAAGGGCAACGCGGTATCACCCTGATCGAACTGATGATCGTCGTCGCGATCATCGGCATTCTGGCGACCATCGCCATCCCGATGTACACCAACCACCAGTCCCGCACCAAGGCTGCGGCCGGGCTGCTGGAAATCAGCGCGCTGAAGACGGCGATGGAACTGCGCTTGAATGAAGGCAAGGACGTGACCAATGTGGCCGAGCTGGGCGGCCAGCCCGCCACGGCGAACTGTGCGATTGCGGTCAGCAGCAAGGCGGCTGACGGGGCTGGTTCGATCGAGTGCACCCTGGTGGATGCACCGGCCAATGCGGTGGGCAAGCGCCTTACCCTGACCCGCTCGGCTACCGGCTGGAGCTGCACGACCGACATCGAGGAAGACCTCGCGCCGAAGGGCTGCAAAGCGTCCTGAGACGAGGGGGAATAAGGCTGGGGAAACAGGGGTTTACGCAGCGGGTGCGGCAGTGGTACGTTGCGCTACACGCCGGTGTAGCTCAGTCGGTAGAGCAGCGCACTCGTAACGCGAAGGTCGCAGGTTCGATTCCTGTCTCCGGCACCAGTTCAGGTTCCAGCGAAGGCCACCAAAATCTCTGGAACCCCCGTAAGACCCGCCTTCTGGCGGGTTTTTTCGTTATGACGTTCCTTCGGAATCCGACAGCTGTCAGCCGATTTAGGGGTAACGTTTGGGATAAAGTAGATTCGACAAAGGGGTTTACCTTTTGGCTCGTACTACTGCTCCCCTTACTGACACCGCATGCCGCTCGGCAAAGCCTACTGACCGCCCATACAAGCTTTTCGATTGGGACGGTCTTTACCTCCTCGTTTACCCCAATGGCCGCAAAGGCTGGCGCTTCAGGTATGTGAAACTGGATGGGCGCGAGGGGCTGACCTCGTTTGACAACTCTCCCGTTATCGGTCTCGTAGATGCTCGGCAGAAGCGTCTGGAGACCAAGCGGATACTGGCTGAAGGCATTGATCCGATTGCGTCCAGGCAGCAGGCCAATGTCGAGGCGGTTGTCAGAGGCCACACATTCGAGCGCGTTGCATTGGGCTGGCATAAGGAAATGTCTGTGAAGTGGGCGCCTGGCCATTCGAGGACCGTGCTGAGTCGAGCGATGAAGACCGCAGGCGATTGCGCCAAGAAATAGCGGTTCCCATCGCAGCGAAGCTACATGAGTGGAAGCTGGCCCAGCGTGAGCTTGTGCCAGAAGGCTCTGGTACGGCCAACGCTTTGGACTACAGTTTGAAACGATGGGTAGCGCTAACGCGCTACCTGAATGATGGTGCCGTGCCCATCGACAAAAAACCGGTCGAAAACACGATCAGGCCATGGGCGCTTGGGCGCTCCAATTGGTTGTCTGCTGGGGCTCTTCGCAGCGGTAAACGAGCGGCAGCGATTATGAGCTTGATCCAGTCGACGCGCATGAATGGGCACAATCCGTATGCCTATCTCAAAGATGTGCTGACTCGGCTGCGGGCACAGCGGGGAAGTGAGATTGGAATGTTGTTACCCCAATGCTGGACTCATTCACCGTCTCAAGCGATCAGTCATTCTTGAGCTTGCTCCATGCTCAGCAAAAACCTTAGTCGAGTGGATTGAATGATCGATTCATGGCTACCACGTCGCCATGGGTCGGGTTCGGCCCGAGCCACTTGAAATGCTCAGGCAATTGATCTCGTTTAGCGGCTGCCTGCCCCCTGATAGCTGCTGATAAAGCCCTGCGCATAGTCTCAGCATCGTAATCACAGCAATAGCCTGGTGTAGACGGCTGTTGCCTCCAGGACTCCTCAAGCGAGCCTGCGTCAACCGGATCGAAGCCTACCTGATCTACCAGAGCCATCACTGTTTCTTTGGCTTTCTCATCATCCCCCGCTACCGCCGCTGCCAAACGACCGGGTGTACCGTCCGGTACGCCCAACTCTGCCAATGTGTAGGCGAGCACATTGTTGAATGCCTTGATTACCGGTCGCCCAATCTGCTTCGTCACCCAAACGCTTTCCGTCATCCCTTGATCAATTTCAGCAATGCGGGGGTCACGCAAACCAGGGTAGTAGTTGCTGGTATCCACAACAGGGATGCTGTCGGGTACGGAGGTAAATAGATCAGGAGGGAGTGCGCTCAATGCTGGCAGAGGTATCGACAGCACTATCACATCCGCGCCGTCCACTGCGCCCCGAATGTCTACAGGCTCTGCTCCGATTTCTTCGGCGAATGCACGAACGCCGTTGACACCTCCAGAATTTGCCACGCGAATCTCATGGCCAGCAGCTCTTAACTTACGAGCAATGGTGCCGCCGATGTTGCCCGTTCCAATGATGCCGATTTTCATGGTTAAGCCTCAGTAATCGTTTGCTTGCACCGATTCTAGGCGGCTGTTGTAATAATGGTAAGTACCCACCAAAAGGTGGGTAGCACACCTTCGAGAAAGAAATGGAACGGGATTGGGATTGCGGCGATCCGCAAAATCGGTTGAATTGGGCCGAAGCAACGACTGAGACGCTTCGTGTGCTGGAAGGGAAATGGAAAATCATCATCTTGTGCCAGCTTTTCGCAGCCAAAGGTGCGCTTCGTTTCTCGGATCTAGAGAAGCTGATCGAGGGAATAAATCAGAAGATGTTGATTCAACAGCTAAAGCAGTTAGAAAAGGATGGCATCGTGCTGCGCACGGTCTACCCGCAAGTGCCACCCCGGGTGGAGTACCAGCTCACTCAGATCGGCCATGCACTCGGGCCGTCAATCCAGGCATTGATCGAGTGGGCCGAGATGCGGCGCGATCACAATTGATTGCGGTCGAAAATCCGCCGCTCAGTACGCTCTACTCCTAAAAATAGCTTTCGAGACGGGTTTGTCGGACGCTTACGTCTGCCGCAAGTCAGGGCTTTTTCACGATGGTTCGCCATCTGGAAATAGGTTGAGGATAATTTTAGGGATAATGAGTTCCTGAAGAACAATACCCATTGAATTCAATCTCTTTCGTGTTGATACGACTCCTGTCTCCGCTACATATCAAGGCTTGCAACAATGCAGGCCTTTTTTGTTTCTCATCGCCAGTAGATCAAATTTTTCCTACGGAACGCGTAGAGCCTTTGTTCCGCTCGAAGGCTTGCGAATACAGCCTCAGAGGGATAAATTGCCCCAGTCGCGGCCAATTCCGTGACCGGGTTTGGCGACCCGTACGAAAAGGCGCAACGGCGCCCCGACCACGATTGCAGGCGCTTTTTTTGCGTCCGCAGTTTCGTGTAATGGCGGCTGTGCGTGGGAGACCTTCGGGTCTGCCGAGTTCCTTTTCCTCGGTTCGCCAACCTGCGTACAGCTGCCACCCTAACCGTTTGGCGACGGTCAGCGTGGTGCTTCAACCGAAAAGGACCTCATGCATGCTCATCCGAAGTCTATCCAGGATCCTCGCATCCGCTCTCCGCCGCTGCCCCGCGCCGGCCCCCAAACCTCACCGCTTCTACCCGATCTGCAACCTGGCGCGCCCCACTTCCCCATCAAGGCAGGTGCCCCATGACTGACCAGGAACGCCTATCCACCATCCAAAGCTACGCCTGGACCCTGGAACTGCTCGGCGAAGCCTTGGTCCAGCACGATGAAGTGCTGGAGTGCGAACACAACCCTCAGCTGAGCTTCCGCAACACCGCAGGTATTCACCAGGCGATCCGGATCATCAGCCGGCTGGCCAGTGAGCAATGCGGGAAGATGATCGATCCCAACGAACTTAGTCACCTGGTCGACTAATGAAAGCAACGATGTCGCCAGCCTACGGCTGGCGCAGCTGCTAATGTCAGAACCTCAGCGAACAAAGACGAGGTTCAAGATGGTTTCGCACAAGGATGTCATCACCAGCAACCGTGACGCCTGGAATGCCTCCGCCGACCACCACCGGCGCAGCGCCGAGTGGGCTCGGCTTACCGACGCCGTGGCGGACAAAGGCTTTTCTTGCCTGGATTCGACCCTGACTGAACAGTTGCAACAGGTAGGCGTAACAGGCAAGTCAGTTATCCAGTTGGGCTGCAACAATGGCCGCGAGGTGCTATCGCTGTTTGCCCTTGGCGCACTGGAAGTGGTGGGTGTCGATCAGTCTTCGGCGTTTCTCAAGCAAGCGCAGGAGCTGGCCGAGCGCTCCCAGTATTCGCCTGAATTCGTCGAGGCCGACATTCACGCGCTGCCGACCATGCTCAACGCGCGCTTCGATGTCGCCCTGATCACCATCGGTGTTGTGAACTGGATGCCCGACCTTGGTCTGTTCTTCAGCCACGTTGCCAGGACGCTGAAACCCGGCGGGACGCTGGTGATTTACGAGACGCACCCGGTTCTGGAAATGCTCGATCCCGAAGCCAGCGACCCGTGGCGCATCAGTGGTTCCTACTTTCAGACCGAGCCGGTGGTCGAAACGGGTGCGATTGTTTACGAGGGCAGGGGCGAGGCGACCGGGCAGCGGTCTTACTGGCATATCCACCGGCTGGGCGATCTGCTCATGGGGGTGTTGGGCGCGGGGTTGAGGCTGTGCGCATTCAACGAATACGCGCATTCCAATCGGGAAGATCTGTACGACGTCTACACCCAGGGCGTGGTGCAGGTACCCATGTGTTATGCCCTGGTAGCAGAAAAACTGTGAGGCAGCAGATGGGCAGCAGGGTGTTCAGGGGCGTTGTGAATCGCCCCTGATTCCTCTTTCAGCCCCATAGCTTTGCAGCTTGCGGCACCCCGCCATAGCCATACGCCGTAGCGCGCACGTCTATGATGTGGACGTTCGAATGAGGGTGCACATTCCCGATGCGTCCCGAGAGCAAATCATAGGCTTCACGCTGATACTGCCGTTTCTGCTCCACAGTTGTCGTTTCGTCGGTGATCGTGACCTCCAGGCGAAAGCTGTTTCGCCCTAAGCTCTCGAGCGATTCGCTGTCGATAAACCACAAACCAGCATCGACGAACCGAACGATCACCATCGTTTGTGATGGTTGCTTGTCCAGAACACGTGCAGTCAGTTCAGTAAGTTCATGGCTGAGGTCGGACGCCAGCGCAGCATTCGGCGCGCCGGACAAGGTCAGGGTGATACCAGGCATTTGAGTCATCCTCGTCAGTGAATGTGCCTGTAACTTAGCCTTTGAACATGTTCCTAAAAAGCGGGAAAATCAGTGCTCATCTTCCTGTTTATCCGGAATCTGTATGTACCACCTCGACCTTGCCCAGCTCCACGTCTACTTGGCGGTCTGTGACGCAGGCAGTATCTCTGCAGCCGCTCCGGCCCTGTTTCGCTCAACCTCCGCCATCAGCGAACAGCTGCGCAAGCTGGAAAATGCCATCGGTGTCGAGTTGCTCATTCGAGGCAAGCAAGGCGTTCGCCCCACCCCTGCGGGTGAGCGTCTTGTGCGCCATGCGCGGCAGCTCCTTACCCTGGGAGAGCGGGCGCTGTCGGATGTAAGAGGCGAACAATTCGAAGGGGAGATACGGCTGGCGATCACCGATTACTTCCGCCCCGACGACATTGCTGGCCTACTGAAAAAACTACGTGAATGGCATCCCCGGCTGCGACTTCATGTTGTTATGAAAAAGAGCCTGGAAATTGATCAGGCAAGTGACTACCTGGACATTGGCTTGGCCATGCGTTTTAACGAGCGCGTGTCCACAGCCAACACCTTTGAGGTGAGGCAGGAACCACTGCAATGGGTAGCCGCTGCAGGCTGGGTTCCAGAGCCCGGCCAGCCGCTGCCACTGCTCGCGATCAGCGGGTGCGGATTGTCGGAATACAGCTGCCAGGTGTTGGAGCGCGCCGGGGTGGAATACGAGATCGTTTATTCGACTTCAGGTGTGGCGGGGCTGCAATCGGCGTTGCGGGCAGGGCTTGGAATAGCCTGCCTTAACGCGAGTGCCGTACCGCATGGCGTGGAGCCTTACCGGGCTGGCATGCCGGTGTTGGCGCAAGCCAGGTTCTTGTTGCTTGCGCCGCGTAAGGGGGAGTCTGCGCTAGTGGAAAATGTGCGGCGATTGTTGCAGGGTTATCTCGCATAGGGTTCGGGACGAGGCACTGATCGTTTCATTACCTTTTGGCCTTGCCCCGTGAGTATCCAGGTTGGCTTCTCAGACTAGAGAAACGCTATGACTGATGAAAAAAGCGATGATCGCCCTGTTTACCAAGCAGCCTGCCATTGCGGAACAGTGCGCTTTTCACTGCGCTTGACCGACGGCCTGCGTACAGCACGAAGGTGCAACTGCTCGCTCTGCCGCATGCGGGGTGCCGTGGCTGTATCAGCCAACCTGAACGACATCACTGTCACCCAAGGCCAAGAAGCGCTCACCCTTTATCAATTCAACACACACGAAGCCAAGCACTACTTCTGCTCGAAGTGCGGCATCTACACCTTCCACCAGCGTCGTTCTGCGCCGGATCAGTACGGGGTGAACGTGGCCTGTATTGAGGGCATGAGCCCCTTTGACTTCCCAGAGGTGCCGGTCAGTGACGGGCGGAATCATCCTAAAGACCGCGTAGGTGGCGGGGGAGGGGTTGCAGGATGGCTGCGATACGAAAGCAACCGGCACCCCTGAACCCTGCGCCATTGGCTCAGTGTGCCGGCCTCTTGTCCCGACACGGCTCAGCTCACCGTGATCGCCGCATTCAACACCAACACCACGATCAACCCGACCACAGCCACGATGGACTGCACCACCGAGATGGTCTTGGTCGCTTCGCCCATGGTCATGCCGAAGGACTCCTTCACCATCCAGAAGCCTGCATGGTTGGCGTAGTTGAAGAACAGCGAACCGCAACCGATGGACAAGGCCAGCAATGGCAGGTTGAGGCTAGGGTCTGCACCGGCAAGCGGCGCCAGCAGACCGGCAGCCCCGACGATACCCACCGTGGCGGAACCGGTAGACACCGAGAGCAACATCGCGATCAGCCACCCCAGCAGCAATGGCGGGAAGGCCGACTGCTGGGTGAGGTGCACGATGGCATCGCCCACCTTGGCGCTGGTCAGCATTTCCTGAAAGGCTCCGCCGCCGGCGATGATCATGATGATCGAGGCGATAGGCTTGAGGCTTTTGCCCAGCGCATCGCGCAGCTGTTCGGCGTCGCCTCCGCGCGCCAGCACCAGGCTCGCACCGGCGAACAGCACGCCCAGCAGCATGGCAATCAGCGGGTTGCCCAAGAAGCTGGCCATTTCCAGAACCGCATTGCCCTTGGGCAGCACCATCTCGGCGACGGCGTGCACCAGCATCAGGATCGCCGGTAGCAACGCGGCCAGCATGCCGATCAGCACGCCGGGGCGGGGTTGATTACCGGCTTTTTCAGTCAGGGTGAACTGGTCCAGCAACGCCTGGTCGGGCCGCGTGCTCATGCGCGGCGCAATGAACAGGCCATACAGCGGGCCGCCCAGGATCATGGCCGGGATAGCCGCAAGGAAGCCATAGAGCATGGTGGGCCCGACCGAGGTCTTGAGCACGGCGATGGCGGTCAACGGGCCTGGGTGCGGCGGTACCATGCCGTGCATGGCGGCAAGCGCCGCAATCACCGGCACACCGACATACACGTACGCCGAGCCCTTGAAGCGAGCCTGGCCTTCCAGCTTGCGCGCCACACTGAAGATCAACGGCAGCATGATCACCAGGCCTACCTCGAAGAACATCGGAATGCCGATGACAAAGGCAACCAGCATCATGGCCCACGGGATCATGCGGTCTGACGTGCGCTTGAGGATGACATCCGCGACCTGTTCAGTGACGCCAGCGTCAGCCAGGATTTTGCCCAGCATCGCGCCAAGTGCGATCACCACCCCGACCGCACCCAGCGTCTTGCCGGCGCCAGTGAGCAGGTGGGAGACGATGCTACCGGGCTCCATGTGGGTCGCAAAGCCCACGCCAATGGACACCACCAGCAAGGCCAGCAGCGGGTGCATCTTGAGACGGGACACGATCAACGCTACCAGCACCAGAACACTGACCAGTGCGGTCAGCAACAGCTGTAGATCTAAAGGAGTCATTCAGGGAATCTCGGTTGGGCTGGCGCGCTAGCGGCACTCAGGCATTGCAGGCATGACAGGGGATTCTGCGGGCAGTAGCGAGCCGTTATCGGTCGCGGGCAGCTGGCCGACTGGATGCGCAAACGTCGAACTTCGGAGGAATGGGGTTGGCGGACGGCGGTGTGACGCCGGGCAAACGCCTAAGGCTGGGCAGTGCGGTCATGAAGCGATTCACCTTGTTATTTGGTCATCTATATGAATCTTTACAAAGTATTTCCGGGACGGTGGGAGGCTGTCAATAGCATGCGGTCGCATCACATGGTCTTTTCGCCTTGGCAGGCAATACTTCTCTGTATACGCAGGCGTGCTCCTGGTGGCGCGCGCCGCTGGGAGGTGTCAGGTGAACAAGCTATCAATCGTAGGTGCCGGGATCGTGGGCGAGGCGGCGGCGCAGATCATCGCCCGGGATGAGTTGTGCCGTGAGCTGGTGTTGATGGATGTGCAGGGTGAGCTGGCGCAGGGCAAGGCGCTGGACGTCTGGCAGGCGGCGGTCGAATCAGGTTCTGATACCCGGGTTGTCGGCGGGGCCAAGGCCGACATGCTGCAGGGCTCTGACCTGGTGGTGATCACTGCGGGTGTGCCGCGCAAGCCTGGCCAGTCGCGTCAGGATGTGCTGAGCATCAACCTGCCAATTCTCGACGGCATCATGCAGGACATCAACAATCATGCGCCTGCAGCGACGGTGCTGGTGGTGTCGAACCCGGTCGATGTGTTGACCTATCGCGCCTGCTCGCTCAGCAAGCTGGGGCGCAGCAGGGTATTCGGCCAGGCCGGCGTGCTGGATACCGCGCGCATGAAGTGCTTCATTGCCGAGCAGACGGGGTTTTCGGCCCGGGATATCACGGCGCTGGTGCTGGGCGGGCATGGCGACAGCATGGTGCCGCTGATGCGTTACTGCCAGATCGGGTCGGTGCCGCTGTCGCACTTCCTGTCCGATGAGCAGATCGAGCGGATCGTCGAACGCACACGCAAAGGTGGCGGCGAGATTCTGGGCTTGAAGAAGGTCGGCAGTGCTTGCGATGCACCGGGTGTGGCCATTGCGCAGATGGTGGATGCGATCGCCAATGGGCGTAACCGCATTCTGCCGGCGGTTGCGATTCTTGAAGGGGAATACGGTCGCACCGATATCGCCATGGGCGTTCCCTGCGTGCTGGCCGAGGAGGGGATTACCAGGGTGATCGAGGTGCCGCTGGATGCCCAGGAGCAGGCGATGTTTGATCGCTCTGCCGATCAGGTGGTGAGGGATATTGCGGAGATGAAAGCGCTTTAAACCGGGAGAAGTGGCATCAGCTGGCGAGATATTGGGGCTGCTTTGCAGCCCTCTCGCGACGCAAGGGCGCTCCCACAGTGATCGCGTGATTGCCTATCGTCATCTTATGAGGGCTGGGATGGCTCGGACGTAAATCAACTCGCTGAGCAATTCCACCAGCGTTTGGGTGATTACCGCAGCTGCCGCCAGCCCGCGCAGGTCCTCGGGCAACGCCAGCGCCAGCGGCAATACCACCAGCGAGTTTCGCGTCGCGGCGCTGAAGGTCACGGAGCGTGCCTCGGCCACGGGCAGGCGCATCAGCCGCGCCGAGACAAACCCGAGTAATGGCGCCAGCAGCATGAAGCCGACATACACCGGAATCACTGGCAGCAACCGATCAAAATCCCGCAGCACCACGGCAATCTGCGAAGCGATCACCGCTATCAGCACCAGTGCCATGGCCGGCACTGGCATCCATGCCCAGGCGTCGTTCCAGGCCGACACTGCGCGGAAGCGGCGGGCGCCGGCGCTGGTGAGCACGGCAAGGATCATTGGCAGCACGATCAGCAGCACGAAGGCTTCCACGAACGGGGCGATGCGGATGGTTACGCCGCTGCTGTCGCCAAGCATCAGTGCCAGGTACACCGGCAGCAGCACCAGCTGCACCAGCAACAGCACGGGCGTGGCGGCGAGGGTCAGGCGCGAGTCGCCTTTGCCGATGTGGGTGAACACCACCACGTAGTCGATGCACGGCGTAAGCAGCACCAGCAGGGCGCCGATGAGGATCGCCGGGTGGTCGGCCAGGCCGCGGGTGAGGGCCCACACCAGCAAGGGCACGAGGATGAAGTTGGCGAGCAGCAGCGCGGCCATGAAGCGGCGGTTGCCCAAGCCTTGGCGCAGGTCGAGGAAGGGGATTTGCAGGAACATCGCGTACATCAGGATGGCGATGGCGGGGGTGACCAGGGTTTGCAGGTGTTGCGCAGTGTCGCTGGCCAGCATGCCGAAGGCCAGGGCTGCGAGAACGGCAGCGAAGTAGATGGGGATCTGTTGGGTTTCGAGTTGCTCTCTGGTCAAAGCCGGGCCTGTGTTTGTTTGCGCTTGGGGTGGCACAGGTTAATACGTGACGGCCAGGGCTGCATGATCTGAATGAACCTGAAGAGACCCAGGTTCACCCGCGTGCACCGCGTCGCCTGCTTCGCGGGTGAACCCGCCCCCACAAGGGTTGGGTCAGTACCGAGGAGGTGAGCAAACACATCAGTCAGGCTTGAGCCAATCGACACCGCGCTCTTGAATGATCAGGCTCAAGGTCCCTTGGCGCGCTGCCGGATAGCACGCCAGAAAGCCGCCTACCGGGTACAGGTTGTGGATCTCCACGGGGTGCCCCTGAGCATTGCTCAGCTGAACTTCTCGCCGGCCATCCTCAAGCTGAGTCAGGTCGAACGCCACACCCGTCTGTGCATCGGTCAGCTTCCACAGGCTTGGGTCTTTTGCCTTGATCGGCTGCACGTTTACCAGGCCATCGCCGGTGGTGAACACCCCTTGGCCCGAATGGGGGCCGCTGCGCAGGTAGATGCGGTAGCCCGCTTCGGTGTGGCGAAAATACAGCAGCAAGGCTGCGGGTTGGGCGGCCTGCTCGAATGTGATCAATCCGATTTCCTGGCCGTGACGCCAGTCTGATTCGTTGCCATTCAGCATGCCGAGGGTCGTGGCCCCCTCAACGGCATATCCCGGCGCCTGGTGAGGGCTTACCAGCGATACGGGCCCGGTGGTCATGTCGCCCAGAACATTGACCGGCGCTTCAGCGACTTGCAAGGTGGCGGTGAAGGACAGTGCTACGTGGTCAGCCATCGCTGGCCTCCTGCTCGTTTTCCAAAAGAGGCGGCAGGTTAGGCGGCCGGGTTCGCTCAGCCCATCCGGAAGCGGTTCCGCTGCTGGGCGACAGGCATGAAAAAGCCCGGCACAAGGCCGGGCTTTTTGACATCAGGCTTTCGCCAATCAGTTGCCGTAGACCGGCAGCTTCTTGCAGATGGCCTTGACTTTCTCACGTACGGCGTCGATCACCGCTTCGTTGTTCAGGTCAGCCAGGATGTCGCAGATCCAGCCGGCCAGTTCGCGGCACTCGGTTTCCTTGAAACCACGGGTGGTGACGGCTGGGGTGCCGAAACGCAGGCCCGAGGTGACGAACGGGGAACGTGGGTCGTTCGGTACCGAGTTCTTGTTGACGGTGATGAAGGCTTTGCCCAGGGCAGCGTCAGCATCTTTGCCGGAGATTTCCTGCTTGATCAGCGACAGCAGGAACAGGTGGTTCTGGGTGCCGCCGGAAACGACGTCGAAACCACGCTCGATGAACACTTCGGCCATGGCCTGGGCGTTCTTCACGACCTGCTGCTGGTAAGCCTTGAACTCAGGCTGCAGTGCTTCCTTGAAGCAGATGGCCTTGGCGGCGATCACGTGCTCCAGCGGGCCGCCCTGGGCGCCTGGGAAGACGGCGGAGTTCAGCTTCTTCTCGATGTCGGCGTTGGCACGCGCCAGGATCAGGCCACCACGTGGACCGCGCAGGGTCTTGTGGGTGGTGGTGGTGACGACGTCGGCGAATGGCACCGGGTTCGGGTACACGCCAGCGGCAACCAGGCCAGCAACGTGGGCCATGTCGACGAACAGGTAGGCACCGACCTTGTCGGCGATGGCGCGGAAGCGGGCGAAGTCCAGGACCTGCGAGTAAGCCGAGAAGCCGGCAACGATCATCTTCGGCTTGTGCTCGACCGCCAGGCGCTCGACTTCGTCGTAGTCGATCAGGCCGTTACCGTCGATGCCGTACTGGATGGCGTTGTACAGCTTGCCCGACGAGCTTACCGAAGCGCCGTGGGTCAGGTGGCCACCGTGGGCCAGGCTCATGCCCAGGATGGTGTCACCGGCCGACAGCAGGGCCAGGTAGACCGCGGCGTTGGCTTGCGAGCCAGCGTGCGGCTGGACGTTGGCGTAGTCGGCGCCGAACAGTTCCTTGGCACGGTCGATGGCCAGCTGCTCGACCACGTCGACGTACTCGCAGCCACCGTAGTAGCGCTTGCCTGGGTAGCCTTCGGCGTACTTGTTGGTCAGGACCGAGCCCTGGGCTTCCATGACTGCCGGGCTGGTGTAGTTTTCCGAAGCGATCAGCTCGATATGCTCTTCCTGGCGCAGGGCTTCTTGCTGCATGGCTTCGAAGAGCTCGGCGTCGTACTTGGCAATGGTCAAATCACGGCTGAACATGGCGGTCCTCAAGGATCGGGGTAATTTGGGGGGGCATTCTAACCGATTGATCCACGCCTGGCATATGAACTGGCATCAAGTCGCGGACCAATGGGGCTCATGTTGCATCCCGCGCCGTGTCTGGGCTGGCTGGGGATTGAAGTTGACTCTAAGGTCCGCTTTTGCGGGTGCAAACCCCAGGCCTGGCGCAGCCATTGTAGGAGCGGCCTTGTGTCGCGAAAGGCCTGCGCAGCAGCCCCGGCAATATGTGCAGCGCTGCTGATAGCCTGGGGCCGCGCTGCGGCCCTTTCGCGACCCAAGGCCGCTCCTACAACGGTCACTGGAACATGAACAGGGTTTCGTTGGCGAACTGCGCCTCGAACTGGTTGGCCGGCATCGGCCGCCCGAACAGGTAGCCCTGCACCTCGTCACAGCCATGTTCGCGCAGGAACTCCAGTTGCTCATGGGTCTCCACGCCCTCGGCGATCACCGCCAGGTTAAGGCTGTGCGCCATGGCGATGATCGCCCGGGCAATCTGCGCGTCCTGCTCACCTTCGGGCAGGCCGTCGACGAAGGTGCGGTCGATCTTCAGCACGTCGATCGGGAACTGCTTGAGGTAGTTCAGCGACGAATAACCGGTGCCGAAGTCGTCGACCGCGATGCTCAGGCCGAGGTTCTTCAGGCTGGCCAGAATCTGCAGCGCCTCGTTGACCTCGCGCATCAGGATGCTCTCGGTCAGCTCCAGCTCCAGGCACGCCGGCGGCAGGCCGGTTTCTTCAAGGATGGTGGCGATCCGCGTGCCCAGCTGGCCGTCGGAGAACTGCCGCGCCGAGATGTTCACCGACACCTTCGGGACGCGTACCTTGTTCTTGTGCCAGACCTTGAGCTGGCGGCTGGCCTCGCGCAGCACCCAGTCGCCGACATCCACCACCAGGCCCAGTTCTTCGATCACCGGGATGAAGTCTCCCGGCGGCACCAGGCCGCGGGTCGGGTGGCGCCAGCGCAGCAGCGCTTCGGCACCGGTCAGGCGCTTGCCGTCACCGCTGAACTGCGGCTGGTAGTAGAGGATGAACTCGTTCTGTTCCAGCGCGTGGCGCAGGTCGCTCTCCAGTTCCAGGCGCTCCAGGGCGCTGGCGTTCATTTCGGTCTGGTAGAACTGGAAGTTGTTCTTGCCGCGCTCCTTGGCGTGGTACATGGCGGTGTCGGCGTTCTTCATCAGCTGGCTCAGCTCGTTGCCGTCTTGCGGGCTGAGGGCGATGCCGACACTGGCCGTGACGAAGAACTCGCGGCCTTCCAGCACGAACGGCCGCACCAGGCTGCCAAGAATGTTCTCGGCCACGTGGATGGCGCGGTTCAGGGCCATCTCGCGGGTGGCGCGGGGCTGCAGCAGCAAGGTGAATTCGTCGCCGCCCATGCGCGCCACGGTGTCGTCATCGTCGACGCAGGCCAGCAGGCGCAGGGCCATGTCCTTGAGCATGCGGTCGCCCGCGGCGTGGCCGAGGGAGTCGTTGATCGGTTTGAAACGGTCGAGGTCGAGGAACATCAGCACCACCCACGACTTCTGCCGCTCGGCCTGCTGCAGTGCGGTATGCAGGCGGTCCTGGAACAGCGTGCGGTTGGGCAGGTGAGTCAGGGCGTCGTAGTAGGCCAGGCGGTGGATGCGCTGTTCGCTGGCCTTGCGCTCGCTGATGTCGGTGAAGAAGCACACATAGCTGGCCAGGTCGCCTTCGTCGTCGAGTACTGCGGTAATGCCGACCCAGGCCGGGTAACGGTCGCCGTCGCGGCGCTTGAGCCACACTTCGCCTTCCCAGCTGCCGCGCTGGTGCAGTTGCTTGAGCACATAGCGCAGGTGGCTTTCCTGCTGGTCCTCGACCACCAGCATGGCCGGCAGCTGGTCGAGCACGTCGCTGACCGCGTAGCCACTGACCCGGCTGAATGCTTCGTTGGCCTGCACGATGTAGCCGGCCGGGTCGGTGATGAGGATCGCCGACGTGGAGTGTTCGAAAACCGTCGCGGCCATGCGCAGGTCTTTTTCCGCTCGGCGTTGCTGGCTGATGTCGCGGCCCACGCCGAGCACGCCCTCGAAGCGTTGCTGGTCGTCCCACACCAGCACCAGGCGCAATTCGATGGGGATCTTGCGGCCATCGGCGCGCAGGCAGTCGAACAGGAACAGTTGCGTCGGCAGCTGGCTGCGCAGTTGTGCCAGTTGCTCGCTGTCGCCCATGGCCTTGCTGACCCGCTCCATCAGGCTGTAGATGCCGGTCAGTTGGGAGGGGTTGGCGATGATCGACTGCCAGCCGTTGTCGAAGATCCAGTCGGCCTGGTAGCCCAGCACGGCCTGTACCGAGGGGCTGAGGTAGTTGAGTTGCAGGTGGCTGTCGGTGGAGAAGATCACGTCGCTGATGCTTTCGGCGAGCATGCGGTAGCGCTGCTCGCTGTCGCGCAACGACTGGCTGGCCTCGATCTGCACGGTGACATCCTTGCCCACGCCGATGATGCGTGTGACCAGGCCACCTTCGTCACGGGTCAGCACCTGCTCGCGGATTTCGTAGCAGCGCCAGCCGCCGTCGCGGTGGCGGAAGCGCAGCTGAGTGTGCAGCGACTGGGCGTGAGCACTGTCACGCTGTTGCTGGCGCAACGCCTGATAGTGCGCGGCGTCTTCGGGGTGCAGCAGCAGTTCCCAGAAGCGGTCGCCCATCTGTGCAAGCTCGGTGCGGTCGTAGCCGAGCGTCTGGCCGAGGTGGCGGTTGCTGAAGATCATCCGCTGGCTGTGCACGTCCTGCACGTACAGCTGGTCGGGCACGGTACGCACCACGTCGGACCAGAAGCTTTCGCGCTCCAGCAGCGACAACTCCACCTGCTTGCGGCTGGTGATGTCGCTGATGCTGAGGATCACCGCCTGGTAGTCGCGACGCTGTTGCGGCAGGCGTGCCATCAGCCACAGGTGCAGTTCGCCACCCAACGGGGCAGGCAGGCGCACTTCCAGTTCCAGCGACGGGCGTTGTTCGATCAAGGCGTCGATCAGTTGCATGCCGATGCTGTCGCGGCCCGCGCCGCTGCCGTCGATCAGCCGCTGCCAGGCCCCTTCGTGGCACTCGACGTTGAGCAGTTGGCGCGCCACCTGGTTGATCTCGGTGATCTTCAGTTCCAGCAGCAGCGAGCGGCGCAGGTTAGGGTCCAGCGCCAGGCTCTGCTTGAGCCCGGCCAGGTTGCGCAGGTGATAGCGGTCGAGCTGGCCGGGCAGGCTCGACAGGTCGAGCACGCACAACGCCACGCCCGTGCCTTCGAAGATTTCCTGGTAGCGCCGGCGGTCTTCCTGCAAGGCGCGCTGGCGGCGGCGCATGTTGATCAGTGCCAGCACTGGCAGCAGGGCGCAGAACAGCGCCAGCAGGCACTTGCCGATCAGTGCCGGCAGCAGTTTCTGCTGGGCCAGGCCTGCGTCGAACAGGCCACGCAATTGCCAGGCGCTGTTGTCGATGAACGCGAGCATCACGCTTTGCAGCGGTTCACCGCTGGTCTGTACCGGGGCGTGGCGCTCCAGCACCTCGCCGCTGCGGCTGTTTTCCAGCAGCCAGAGTGGGTGCCCGGGGCCGTCCAGGTGCACGGTGAGCGCCTGGTAATAGTCAGGGGACAGGCGCAGCAGCCAGTATCCACGGTCCTGTTCGGCCGCTTGACGCAACAGCAGGTAGACGGTGCGGTTGTCCGCCGCGTTGGCGAAGTAGTAGTTTCGGCCTTGGTTCAGCCCGACCAGTTCGTCAATCAGCTGGCGGTCGGGGCTGCCGGCCAGGCTGTCGCTGCGCAGTTGCCCGGCATGGTCCAGCCACGCCACGTCGCGCAAGGCGGGCAGGCGTTCGCGCAGTGTGGCCAGCAGGCTCGGCAGGGCGGCGGGCGTCGGTGCTTTGACGTAGGGCTGGACGACATTCAGGGCCTGCTGGGCCTTGAGCGCCATGTTCAGGCTCAGGTGGTCGGCCAGTTCGGCACTGGCGTCCAGGTTCATCTGGCGCTGGTCGGCCTGGGTGTGGCGGAACTGCGAGAACAGTTGCCACAGCAGCAAACCCAGCAGGATCAGGGCCAGCAGGGCCAGCGCACCTTTGACCGAACCACGCAGCGAAGCGACTGGGGCCGTCGAAGCGGGGCGCAGCAGAGTCGGATGATTGAGATTGGTCAAGCGTTGGTCCTGCTATTGGGCTGGCGATGGCAGGGTGGGAACATGCACGGTGTATGCCGGTATCTGCACAAGCCTTGACCGCGGCGGCGCACTATAAAGCCGGACATCTGAACGGGCTAGCATGCCTGTGATTATGGCAATGTGCCAGCCCTGTTGTCCGGCACCGATGGTCGTGGTGCGGCCGGCCCGTTCGGCAAGACCTTGCATCCTGTGCGAGAATGCCGCCCGCTTCAATGACAACGCATCGGAGATGTTCGGTTTTGGTTACTCACTTTTCCACCAATGGCCTCGATTCCGCCTGTGGGCGCAGCAGTCAGACCCTTGTCAGCACTGCCGTGACCGCGGACGTATCCTGCAAATCGTGCCAGCGCTCGCTGGTCAAACCAGACGCGGCTGCGGCCTCGAAAAACAAGACGCCATCGCTGGCTGAACTGCGCAAGACCGCCAAGGGGGCGGTGCCGGCGGTAGAAGCAGCGCCAGCGGCCGTTGCCGCCAAGCCGGCAAGCAAGGTGGTGAGCACGCCTGCTGCAGCCAAGCCTGCCAAGGTTGCCGAGCAGCCGGCCCGCAGTGGTGGTTTCAGCGTCAAGGCCGCTTATGCCGCGCGCCTGGCCGAGCAGAGCGACCGTTGCCGGCTGCCGCGGGGCAAGGCTGGTAAGCAGCGCCACGTCTGAGCCATTTCAGGCTGCTGTGCCGGCCCTTTCGCGGCTAAAGCCGCTCCCACAGGTACTGCACAAGGCTTCAATCCTGTGC
>NZ_BCAZ01000045.1:0-46642 GCF_001320205.1 Pseudomonas sp. NBRC 111123 | reverse complement strand
ATTTTCGCCATTACACACCAACCACGCCTTGCATCCGCTGCTACATCCATTTGCCTGTGCACACCCGTTCACCCAGCCCCCTCTCTCCCGTACACTGCGCGATTGCGACAGTGTTTGTCGCATTGCCGAAAGCCTTGGTAAAACTGGGTTTTGCGCTGTAACAAGTTGTCGCTTGGCCGCAAGGACAGGCGCGGATCAGTCCTTACAATCCCCCCCATCGCTCGCCACTTCCAGGCCAGCGTTCCTCTTCAGGAGACTCAGATGTCCGTTGAGCAAGCCCCGGTGCAACGTGCCGATTTCGACCAGGTCATGGTTCCCAATTATTCTCCGGCGGCCTTCATTCCTGTGCGAGGCGAGGGTTCCCGCGTCTGGGACCAGTCGGGCCGTGAGCTCATCGATTTTGCCGGCGGCATCGCGGTGAACGCCCTGGGCCACTGCCACCCGGCACTGGTCAAGGCCCTGACCGAACAGGCCAATACCCTCTGGCACGTATCCAACGTCTTCACCAACGAGCCGGCCCTGCGCCTGGCGCACAAGCTGGTCGATGCCACCTTTGCCGACCGTGCGTTCTTCTGCAACTCCGGCGCCGAGTCCAACGAGGCCGCCTTCAAGCTGGCTCGCCGCGTCGCCCACGACCGCTTCGGCCCTGAAAAGCACGAAATCATCGCCACCGTGAACAGCTTCCATGGTCGCACCCTGTTCACCGTCAGCGTCGGTGGCCAGCCGAAGTACTCCGACGGCTTCGGCCCGAAGATCACCGGCATCAGCCACGTGCCCTACAACGACCTGGAAGCGCTGAAGGCACAGATTTCCGACAAAACCTGCGCCGTGGTGATCGAGCCGATCCAGGGCGAGAGTGGTGTGGTACCGGCCGACAAGGCTTACCTGGAAGGTGCCCGCAAGCTGTGCGACGAACACAATGCCCTGCTGATCTTTGATGAAGTGCAGACTGGCGTTGGCCGTACCGGTTCGTTGTACGCCTACCAGCACTACGGTGTGACCCCGGACATCCTGACCAGTGCCAAGAGCCTGGGCGGTGGTTTCCCGATTGGCGCCATGCTGACCACCACCGACATCGCCAGGCACCTGGCCGTGGGTACCCACGGCACCACCTACGGCGGCAACCCGCTGGGCTGCGCCGTTGCTTGCGCCGTGCTGGACGTGATCAACACCCCGCAGACCCTGGCCGGCATCAAGGCCAAGCACGAGCGCTTCAAGTCCCGCCTGGAGAAGATCGGCCAGCAGTACGGCCTGTTCAGCCAGGTGCGTGGCGTCGGCCTGCTGATCGGCTGCGTGCTGACCGAAGCCTGGCAGGGCAAGGCCAAGGACGTGCTCAACGCCGCTGAAAAAGAAGGCGTGATGGTGCTGCAGGCCGGCCCTGATGTGGTCCGTTTCGCGCCAAGCCTGGTGGTCGAAGATGCCGATATCGACGAAGGCCTGAACCGCTTTGAACGCGCTGTGGCGCAACTGACCAAAGGCTGATCGGCCTGCGGTCGCTTCACCGATCCGTCGCGGGTCGGTGAAGCTCGAATTCCAGTGCGGGTGCCGTTGCGCCCGCCGTTTTTCCGTGCCGTCCTGGATGGCCCGTTTTTCCAAAGGAGTGACACCATGCTGGTGATGCGCCCCGCGCAAATGGCTGACCTGAACGAAGTGCAGCGCATGGCTGCCGACAGCCCCGTTGGTGTCACCTCGCTGCCGGACGATGCCGCCCGCCTGGGCGACAAGATTGCCGCGTCGGAAACCTCCTTCGCTGCTGAAGTCAGCTTCAACGGTGAAGAGAGCTACTTCTTCGTGCTCGAAGACAGCGACACCGGCAAGCTCGCCGGCTGCTCGGCCATCGTTGCTTCGGCCGGCTACTCCGAGCCGTTCTACAGCTTTCGCAACGAGACCTTCGTGCACGCCTCGCGCGAGCTGAAGATCCACAACAAGATCCATGTCTTGTCGCTGTGCCACGACCTCACCGGCAATAGCCTGCTGACCAGTTTCTATGTGTTGCCGGAACTGGTGAACAGTGGTTGGGCGGAGCTCAACTCCCGAGGTCGCCTGCTGTTCATGGCTTCGCACCCCGAGCGCTTCGCCGATTCGGTGGTCACCGAAATCGTCGGCTACAGCGACGAGCAGGGCGAGTCGCCGTTCTGGGACGCCATCGGCCGCAACTTCTTCGACCTCAACTACGCCCATGCCGAGCGCCTGTGCGGCCTGAAGAGCCGCACCTTCCTCGCCGAACTGATGCCGCATTACCCGATCTATGTGCCGCTGCTGCCCGATGAGGCCCAGGAAGCCATGGGCCAGGTGCACCCGCGGGCCCAGATCACCTTCGATATCCTTATGCGCGAAGGCTTCGAGACCGAGCACTACATCGACATCTTCGACGGCGGGCCGACCCTGCACGCGCGTGCCTCGGGCATCCGCTCGATCGCCCAGAGCCGCGTGGTGCCGGTCAAGGTGGACGATACCCCGGCCAAGGGCGGGCGCCCGTACCTGGTGTGCAACGGCCAGTTGCAGGACTACCGCGCAGTGTTGCTGGAGCTGGACTGGGTGCCGGGCAAGCCGGTCAGCCTGAGCAGCAAGGCGGCCGAGGCTCTGGGTGTAGGCGAAGGCGCCAGCGTGCGCCTGGTTGCCGCCTGAGCCCCGGCGCGCAAACCGGAACAGCAGGCAGGTATAGAGAGTCATGCGGCAGGCACAGGCCGCCGCACAAGGAGATAGCATGATCGTTCGTCCTGTACGCAGCAGCGATTTACCCGCGCTGATCGAGTTGGCCCGCAGTACCGGTACCACCGGGCTGACCACCCTGCCAGCCAACGAGGAGCGCCTTGGCCACCGTGTTGGCTGGGCCGAGAAGAGCTTCCGTGGCGAAGCCGAGCGTGGCGACACCGATTACCTGTTCGTGCTTGAGAACGATGAAGGGCTGGTGGTCGGCATCAGTGCCATCGCCGGGGCCGTGGGCCTGCGCGAGCCCTGGTACAACTACCGGGTCGGCCTGACGGTCAGCGCCTCTCAGGAACTGAAGATCTACCGCGAAATCCCCACGCTGTTCCTGGCCAACGACCTGACCGGCAATTCCGAACTGTGCTCGCTGTTCCTGCGAAGCGACTATCGCTCCGGGCTCAACGGCCGCTTGCTGTCGCGTGCGCGCATGCTGTTCATTGCCGAATTCCCTGAACTGTTCGGTAACAAGATCATCGCTGAAATGCGCGGCATGTCCGATGAGCAGGGCCGTTCGCCGTTCTGGGAAAGCCTGGGCCGGCACTTCTTCAGGATGGAGTTCAGCCAGGCCGACTACCTCACTGGCGTGGGCAACAAGTCGTTCATCGCCGAGCTGATGCCCAAGTTTCCGCTTTACACCTGCTTCCTGTCCGAAGCTGCGCGCAGTGTCATCGGCCGCGTACACACCGACACCGAGCCTGCGCTGGCGATGCTCAAGCAGGAAGGCTTCAGCTACCAGGGCTACGTCGATATCTTCGACGCCGGCCCGGCCATCGAATGCGAGACCTCTAAGATCCGCGCCGTGCGCGACAGCGAGACCCTGGTGCTGGCCGTGGGCACGCCAGGCGATGACGCTACCCCTTACATCATCCACAACCGCAAGCGCGACGACTGCCGCATCACTGCTGCGCCCGCGCGCCTGGCCGCCGGCACCCTGGTGGTCGACCCGCAGACCGCCAAGCGTCTGCGCATGGGCGCCGGCGACAATGTGCGCGCCGTGCCGCTGTCGGCAAGCCGGGAGGCCCAGTAAATGACTACGCATTACATCGCAGGCAACTGGCTGGCGGGCAAGGGCGAAGCCCTGCAGTCGCTCAATCCGGTGACTCAGGCGGTTGTCTGGCAAGGGCAGGGCGCCGATGCCGGCCAGGTCGACTCAGCCGTCAAGGCTGCCCGCCAGGCATTCCCGGCCTGGGCGCAACTGAGCCTGGAAGCGCGTATCGACGTGCTGGAGAAGTTCGCCGAGCAATTGAAGCAACATGCCGAGGCGCTGGCGCACTGCATCGGTGAGGAAACCGGCAAGCCGTTGTGGGAATCGGCCACGGAAGTGACCAGCATGGTCAACAAGGTGGCGATTTCGGTGCAGAGCTACCGCGAGCGCACTGGCGAGAAGAGCGGCCCGCTGGCCGATGCCACGGCCGTGCTGCGGCACAAGCCCCATGGTGTGGTGGCGGTGTTCGGCCCGTACAACTTCCCCGGGCATTTGCCCAATGGCCATATCGTCCCGGCGCTGCTGGCGGGTAACTGTGTGGTGTTCAAGCCTAGCGAGCTGACCCCCAAGGTCGCCGAGCTGACGGTCAATTGCTGGATCGCCGCGGGCCTGCCGGCCGGGGTGCTCAACCTGGTTCAGGGAGCACGTGAAACCGGTGTGGCACTGGCTGCCAACCGGGGTATCGACGGCCTGTTCTTCACGGGCTCCAGTCGCACCGGCAACCTGCTGCACCAACAGTTTGCCGGGCGCCCGGACAAGATCCTCGCCCTGGAAATGGGCGGCAACAACCCGTTGGTGGTGGATGAGGTCAAGGACCTCGACGCCGCGGTGTACACCATCATCCAGTCGGCGTTCATCTCTGCCGGCCAGCGCTGCACGTGTGCGCGCCGTCTGCTGGTGCCGCAGGGGGCCTGGGGCGATGCGCTGGTCGCCCGGCTGGTCGAAGTGTGCCAGGGCATTACCGTCGGTGCTTTCGATCAGCAGCCGGCGCCATTCATGGGCTCGGTGATCTCGTTGCAGGCGGCGCAGGCCCTGATCGCAGCCCAGGCCGAACTGCTGGCCAAGGGCGCCGTGAAACTGTTGGCAATGACCCAGCCCCAGGCCGACGCCGCGCTGCTGACGCCTGGCATTCTCGATGTCACCGCCGTGGCCGAACGCCCGGACGAAGAGTTCTTCGGCCCGCTGCTGCAAGTGATCCGCTATGCCGATTTCGATGCTGCCATCGACGAGGCCAATAACACCCAGTACGGCCTGGCCGCCGGCCTGTTGTCCGATTCCCGTGCCCGCTACCAGTACTTCTGGCTGCGCAGCCGCGCCGGCATCGTCAACTGGAACAAGCAGCTGACCGGCGCCGCCAGCAGTGCGCCGTTCGGCGGTGTGGGCGCCAGTGGCAACCATCGTGCCAGCGCCTATTACGCAGCCGATTACTGCGCTTACCCCGTAGCTTCGCTGGAGACCGCCAGCCTTGCCTTGCCGGCGACCCTGACGCCGGGCGTCACCCTATAACAACAGGTCACGGAGCCTAGCCGATGAAATCCTATGAAGTGAATTTTGATGGCCTGGTGGGGCCTACCCACAACTACGGCGGCCTGTCCTACGGTAACGTGGCTTCGCAAAGCAACAGCCAGCAAGGCTCCAACCCGCGTGAAGCCGCGCGTCAGGGCCTGGCCAAGATGAAAGCGCTGGCCGACATGGGCTTCAAGCAGGGTGTGCTGGCGCCACAGGAGCGCCCCGACGTGGCCGCCCTGCGCCGCCTGGGCTTCAGCGGCAGCGATGCCGAGGTGATCCAGCGTGCCGCCAAGGAGGCCATGCCGTTGCTGGTCGCCAGTTGCTCGGCCTCGAGCATGTGGGTGGCCAATGCCGCCACTGTCAGCCCGAGTGCCGACACCGCAGATGGCCGCGTGCACTTCACGGCTGCCAACCTCAATTGCAAGTACCACCGCAGCATCGAGCACCCGACCACCAGCCGCGTGCTGGCGGCGATGTTCAACAACGAGAAATACTTTGCCCACCACGAAGCCCTGCCTGCCGTGGCACAGTTCGGCGACGAGGGCGCGGCCAACCACACGCGCTTCTGCCGTGACTATGGCGAGGCCGGGGTGGAGTTCTTCGTTTATGGCCGCAGCGCCTTCGACAGCCGCTACCCGGCGCCGCAGAAGTACCCGGCGCGGCAGACGCTGGAGGCTTCGCAGGCCGTGGCCAGGCTGCATGGGCTGAGCGATGATGGTGTGGTCTACGCTCAACAGAACCCTGCGGTAATCGACCAGGGCGTGTTCCACAACGATGTGATTTCGGTCGGTAACGGTGAAGTGCTGTTCTATCACGAGGACGCTTTCCTCGAGACCGACGCGGTGCTTGGCCAACTGCAGGCTAAACTGGCCAGCAAGGGTGGCAACTTCCAGGCCATCCGTGTGCCACGCGCGGCGGTAGCGGTAGAGGATGCAGTGCGTTCCTACCTGTTCAACAGTCAGCTGCTCAGCCGTGACGATGGTTCGATGCTGCTGGTGGTGCCGGAGGAGTGCCGCAACAACGAGCGGGTCTGGGCCTACCTCGGCCAACTGACCGCCCAGGGGGGCGCGGTGAAGGAGGTCAAGGTGTTCGACCTCAAGCAGAGCATGCAGAACGGCGGTGGCCCGGCTTGCCTGCGTTTGCGCGTGGCATTGAAGGAATCGGAACTGGCGGCGGTCAATCCAGGCGTTATCATGACCGCCCCGCTGTACGACACGCTGGTGCAGTGGGTCGACAAGCACTACCGCGATCGCCTTGGCGAAGCCGACCTTGCCGACCCGCAGCTGCTGCTGGAATGCCGTACCGCGCTGGATGAATTGACCCAGATCCTGAAGTTGGGCTCGGTGTACCCGTTCCAACGCCAACCTTGAAGAGAGAATTTGCAATGACCGACGCCCTGCGCCTGATCCTCGAAGATGTAGACGGCACCCAGCTGGAAACCTCCTGCACCCGTTTTGCCATTGTCTGGCAAGGCAAGGAAGTGTGGGTTCAGCAGGACGGCCGTGGCCAGCTGCTGATCGGCGTGGATGTCGAGGAAGGCGATGCTGAATACGCCAACCTGCTGCTGCGCCCGATGGCCACCAACCTGGTCAGCCTGCAGCTGGAAATGGAGCCGGCAGAGGTCGGCGAAGATGACGATCACGTCCATGGCCCCGACTGCGGCCACCACCACTAAGGAAGCGCCTATGCTCGCCCTTGGCAAATTGCTCGAGCTGACCCTGACCGATCACGAGCCGGCCGAGAAGACCCAAGTGACACCCAAGGGCGTGCGGTTGCGCTGGTTGGGGGAGGGCGCACTGGAGGTGCGCCCACCTGAAGGCGAGGATTGTGGGCTGGACCTGCTGCTGTCGGCCGGCATACACGGCAACGAGACGGCACCGATCGAGCTGCTCGAAAGGCTCCTGCATGGCGTTGCCAACGGCAAGGTCAAGCCGCGCGCGCGGATTCTGTTCCTGTTCGGCAACCCCGTGGCCATCCGCAAGGGCGAGCGCTTCGTCGAGCAGGATATCAACCGCCTGTTCAACGGCCGCCACGAGCTCTCCAGTGGTTTCGAGGCATTGCGTGCAGCCGAGCTGGAGCAGTTCGCCCGGGTGTTCTTCAGCAAGCCGGAACGCACCCGCCTGCATTACGACCTGCATACAGCCATCCGCGGTTCGAAAATCGAGCAGTTTGCCCTGTACCCTTATAAAGAGGGGCGCAAGCATTCCCGTCGCGAGCTGGCCCGCCTGGCGGCAGCCGGCATGGAGGCTGTGCTGCTGCAGAACAAGTCGTCGATCACCTTCAGTGCCTTCACCTACGAACAGCTGGATGCCGAGGCATTTACCCTGGAGCTCGGCAAGGCCCGGCCGTTCGGGCAGAACGAGCAGGTCAACCTCGACAGGCTCGAAGAGCGCCTGATTCGTATCATCGAGGATACCGAGCCCGAGATCGACGGCTCGCTGGACGGCCTGAAGCTGTTCAGCGTGGCGCGCGAGATCATCAAGCACAGTGACAGCTTCCACCTGCACCTGCCGGCGGACATCGAGAACTTCTCCGAGCTGAGCAAGGGTTACCTGCTGGCCGAGGACCTGGCAGAGATGCGCTGGGTGGTCGAGGAGGAGGGGGCGCGGATCATTTTCCCCAACCCCAGGGTCAAGAATGGCCTGCGTGCCGGGATCCTGATCGTGCCAGATTCGGGGCAGCGCCTGGGCTGAGGCCAAAGCCGCCGTTGAAAACGGCGGCTGGTTTTCGGATCCGATTATTGATGAAAACCTTTTAATTCACCGCCTGTTCCATTTTCCCTTCCCTTGGGCGGTAATTGGCTTGCCAGTGGCGAAAGGCTGCATTTAGCATCCGCCCATGTCATTTTGTTTTGCAGGCGCCTTAAAAGCCGTCCAATCGACGCTTTCTATCGCATAAACACACTGCACCGAGATTGCAGGACCGATATAATGCGGCCCTTTGCCGTCGTTTCGTCGACGTGTTTGCCCCCAAGGGCCGCCGTTTCCGTGGAAGAACCTATGAAAAGCGCAGAAATCCGTGAAGCCTTCCTTCGCTTCTTCGAAGAGCAGGGCCATACCCGAGTCGCCTCCAGTTCGCTGATCCCGAACAACGACCCGACCCTGCTGTTCACCAACGCTGGCATGAACCAGTTCAAGGACTGCTTCCTCGGTGCCGAGAAGCGTGCCTACACCCGCGCAGTCAGCAGCCAGAAGTGCGTGCGTGCCGGTGGCAAGCACAACGACCTGGAAAACGTCGGTTATACCGCGCGTCACCACACCTTCTTCGAAATGCTGGGCAACTTCAGCTTCGGTGACTACTTCAAGCGCGACGCCATCACCTTCGCCTGGACCTTCCTGACGTCTGAGCAGTGGTTGAACCTGCCCAAGGAAAAGCTCTGGGTCACCGTCTACGCCTCTGACGACGAAGCCTACGACATCTGGACCAAGGAAGTCGGCGTGCCGGCCGAGCGCATGGTGCGCATCGGTGACAACAAAGGCGCCCCGTACGCCTCCGACAACTTCTGGACCATGGGCGACACCGGCCCGTGCGGCCCGTGCACCGAGATCTTCTACGACCACGGCGCCGACATCTGGGGCGGCCCACCCGGCTCGCCGGAAGAAGACGGCGACCGCTACATCGAGATCTGGAACAACGTCTTCATGCAGTTCAACCGCACTGCCGATGGCGTACTGCATCCGCTGCCAGCGCCGTCGGTCGATACCGGCATGGGCCTGGAGCGCATCAGTGCGGTCATGCAGCACGTGCACTCGAACTACGAGATCGATCTGTTCCAGAACCTGCTGTCTGCCGCGGCCAAGGCCATCGGTTGCAGCAACGACGGCCAGGCATCGCTGAAAGTGGTTGCCGACCACATCCGTTCCTGCGGCTTCCTGATTGCCGACGGCGTGCTGCCGTCCAACGAAGGCCGTGGCTACGTGCTGCGCCGCATCATTCGCCGCGCTTGCCGCCACGGCAACAAGCTGGGCGCCAAGGGCAGCTTCTTCTACCAGATCGTCGCTGCCCTGGCCGCCGAGATGGGCGAGGCCTTCCCAGAGCTGAAGAACCAGCAAGCGCACATCGAGCGTGTGCTCAAGGCTGAAGAAGAGCAGTTCGCCAAGACCCTGGAGCAGGGCCTGCGCATCCTCGAGCAGGACCTGGCGCAACTCAAGGGCGACGTGGTCCCGGGCGACGTGGTGTTCAAACTGTACGACACCTACGGCTTCCCGATGGACCTCACCGCCGACATCGCCCGTGAGCGCGAGCTGACCATCGACGAAGCCGGCTTCGAGCGTGAAATGGAAGCCCAGCGCGAGCGTGCCCGTTCCGCCAGCAGCTTCGGCATGGATTACAACAGCCTGGTCAAGGTCGACAGCGCCACCGAGTTCCTCGGTTATGACGCCACCGAAGGCCAGGGCAAGATCATCGCCCTGTACAAGGACGGCCAGTCCGTCGATCAGCTGGGTGAAGGCGAGCAGGGCGTCGTGGTCCTCGATCGCACGCCGTTCTACGCCGAATCCGGCGGCCAGGTCGGTGACAGCGGCTTCCTGCAGGCCGGCGCTGCACGTTTCGATGTGCGCGACACCACCAAGACCGGCGGTGCCTTCCTGCACCACGGCGTGGTCGCCAGCGGTGCACTGGTCATCGGCTCGCCAGTCGAGGCCAAGGTCGATGCCGACGTGCAGCACGCCACCTCGCTGAACCACTCGGCCACTCACCTGCTGCACGAAGCGCTGCGCCAGGTCCTGGGCGAGCACGTGCAGCAGAAGGGATCGCTGGTCGACAGCCAGCGCCTGCGTTTCGACTTCAGCCACTTCGAAGCGGTAACGCCTGCGCAGATCAAGGCCCTGGAAGACATCGTCAACCGTGAAGTGCGCAAGAACACCCCGGTTGAAACCGAGCTGACCGATATCGAAACCGCCAAGGCCAAGGGTGCCATGGCCCTGTTTGGCGAGAAGTACGGTGATACCGTGCGCGTGCTGAGCATGGGCGGCGACTTCTCCGTCGAGCTGTGCGGTGGTATCCACGCCAAGCGCACCGGCGATATCAGCCTGTTCAAGATCATCAGCGAAGGCGGCGTGGCCTCGGGCGTACGCCGTATCGAAGCGGTTACCGGTGCCTCTGCACTGGCCTACCTGAATGCTGCCGAAGAGCAGGTCAAGGAAGCCGCGCAGTTGGTCAAAGGCAACCGTGACAACCTGATCGACAAGCTGTCGGCTGTGCTTGAGCGCAACCGTCAGCTGGAAAAGCAGCTCGAGCAGCTGCAGGCCAAGGCCGCCAGCGCCGCCGGGGACGATCTCTCCAATGCGGCCGTTGAGGTCAAGGGTGCCAAGGTGCTTGCCGCTCGCCTGGATGGGCAGGATGGCAAGGCCCTGCTGGCCCTGGTCGATCAGTTGAAGAACAAGCTCGGCCACGCAGTGATCCTGCTGGGCAGCGAGCATGAGGGCAAGGTCGTGCTGGTGGCCGGCGTGACCAAAGACCTCTCCAGCCAACTCAAGGCTGGTGACCTGATGAAACAAGCCGCTGCGGCAGTGGGTGGCAAGGGCGGTGGCCGTCCGGACATGGCCCAGGGCGGTGGCGTCGACGTCGCTGCACTGGACCAGGCCCTGGCGCTGGCCGTGCCGTTTGCAGAGCAGGGACTTTGAGATGAAGGGGCCGGCGGTCTAGTGGCCTGTACGGCTAATTCTTGTGCTCAAATTCGAGTGCCAGGGTTTGCCGCGCAAGGCGCCGCGACGAGTCGTAGCTGGGCTACGGCGAGGAGTGGCAACGCTGCGAGGTGAATCCTGGTGCCGAATTTGAGTGCAAGAATTGGCCACACAGGCCACCTCGCCGGCTCCTTCATGTTGGATGGTTTTTTTGAGGCCCGGTATGGGCTGAGGCACCATTGAAATGGCGTTGATCGTACAGAAATTTGGCGGCACCTCTGTCGGTTCCATCGAGCGGATCGAGCAGGTAGCCGAAAAGGTCAAGAAACACCGTGAAGCGGGCGACGACCTGGTGGTTGTGCTGTCGGCCATGAGCGGTGAAACCAATCGCCTGATCGATCTGGCCAAGCAGATCACCGATCAGCCGGTTCCGCGTGAATTGGATGTGATCGTGTCGACCGGTGAGCAGGTCACCATTGCTCTGCTGACCATGGCCTTGATCAAGCGCGGTGTGCCAGCGGTGTCCTACACCGGCAACCAGGTGCGCATCCTCACCGACAGCGCGCACAACAAGGCGCGCATCCTGCAGATCGATGACCAGAAGATCCGTGCCGACCTCAAGGAAGGTCGCGTGGTCGTGGTGGCCGGTTTCCAGGGTGTCGACGAGCACGGCAGCATCACTACCCTCGGCCGTGGTGGCTCCGACACCACCGGCGTGGCGCTGGCGGCTGCGCTCAAGGCTGACGAGTGCCAGATCTACACCGACGTCGATGGCGTCTACACCACCGACCCGCGCGTCGTGCCGCAGGCCCGCCGCCTGGAGAAGATCACCTTTGAAGAGATGCTGGAAATGGCCAGCCTCGGTTCCAAGGTGCTGCAGATCCGCTCGGTGGAGTTCGCCGGCAAGTACAACGTTCCGCTGCGCGTGCTGCACAGCTTCAAGGAGGGTCCAGGTACCCTCATTACCATTGATGAAGAGGAATCCATGGAACAGCCGATCATTTCCGGTATCGCCTTCAACCGTGATGAGGCCAAGCTGACCATTCGTGGCGTGCCGGACACCCCGGGCGTTGCCTTCAAGATCCTCGGCCCGATCAGCGCTTCGAACATCGAAGTGGACATGATCGTGCAGAACGTTTCGCACGATAACACCACCGACTTCACCTTCACCGTGCACCGCAACGAGTACGAGAAGGCCTACAGCGTGCTGGAAAACACCGCACGTGAAATCGGTGCCCGTGAAGTGATCGGCGACACCAAGATCGCCAAGGTGTCGATCGTCGGCGTTGGCATGCGCTCCCACGCGGGCGTAGCCAGCCGCATGTTCGAAGCCCTGGCCAAGGAGAGCATCAACATCCAGATGATCTCCACGTCCGAAATCAAGGTCTCGGTGGTCATCGAAGAAAAGTACCTGGAGCTGGCCGTACGTGCGCTGCACACCGCGTTCGAGCTCGACGCTCCGGCCCGACAGGGCGAGTAACGCCTTGCCTGGAGGGCGCGGCTTAGCCGCGCCCTTCGCGTTTCTGGTCGCCACGCAGGCCCTGTCCTGCCGGCGGGGCGATCATCCAGGCCCTGTGCCGTGGCCCACGGCAAGGCCCTGACATCCCAAGACTGTAATCCCTGAATGTTTTGCGTAAGGAGAAAGCTATGTTGATTCTGACTCGTCGGTGCGCCGAGAGCCTGATCATTGGAGACGGCGAGATCACCGTGACGGTGCTCGGCGTCAAAGGCAACCAGGTGCGTATTGGCGTCAGCGCCCCGAAGGAAGTGGCTGTTCACCGAGAGGAAATCTACCTGCGGATCAAGAAGGAGAAGGATGAAGAGCCAAGCCTTTAATTTTTTTGAAGTTTTTTTCAAAAAAAGGGTTGCAAAGGTGAAAGAGGTTCTTTAATATTCGCCTCGTGTTGCGGTGAGGTGGCCGAGTGGCCGAAGGCGCTCCCCTGCTAAGGGAGTATACCTCATAAGGGTATCGGGGGTTCGAATCCCCCCTTCACCGCCATTATTTGCGTAGGGCGCTGTAAGCGGCAGGAACGCTAAGTCGTTGAAGTTAAACGAAAAAGTTCTTGCAAAAATGTTTCAGCGAACTATCATGCGCGGCAAGACACGGACTCATAGCTCAGCTGGATAGAGTACTCGGCTACGAACCGAGCGGTCGCAGGTTCGAATCCTGCTGAGTCCGCCACTTTTGAAGTGGCTTTGCTTTCAAAGCTGCTTCAAATCACCAGTGGTAATCTGGTCTAAAACTACCAACGACGGACTCATAGCTCAGCTGGATAGAGTACTCGGCTACGAACCGAGCGGTCGCAGGTTCGAATCCTGCTGAGTCCGCCACTTTTGAAGTGGCTTTGCTTGCAAAGCTGTTTCACCCGCCAGCGGTATCTGGTTTAAAACTGCCAACCACGGACTCATAGCTCAGCTGGATAGAGTACTCGGCTACGAACCGAGCGGTCGCAGGTTCGAATCCTGCTGAGTCCGCCACTTTTGAAGTGGCTCTGCTTGCAAAGTCGCTTCACCCACCAGTGGTAATCTGGTCTAAAACTACCACCACGGACTCATAGCTCAGCTGGATAGAGTACTCGGCTACGAACCGAGCGGTCGCAGGTTCGAATCCTGCTGAGTCCGCCATACAGTCAAGAAGCCCGCTCAATTGAGCGGGCTTTTTGTTTTCTGTTTCACTGCGTTGTCAGTGATGCCTACTAGACTGCACAGAAACCAGCCCGGCAGACTTTTGCGCGGCGCATGTGTTTTTAATTGCGCGCCTGCCGTCGCACTGATGGCTTCGAGCGTTGTCCCAGCTTTATCACGCAAACGATTGTTCTGGCCAAAATTTTAAGCGATCTGGCAGCTAAGGCAGTGTATGATTGCGCCCGTCAGCCCCGCCGGGGCTTGTGGAAAACCACCATGGACTTACCCAGTAGTTACTCCCTAACAAGATTCATACAGCTAGATCTGACTGATTGATTCTCCCGGCGTGCTCCGCTGCTGGGAGTGGAGTTCGCCTATGACTGAAGTAGAAGTAAAGAAAGCTCAAGAGAGCCTGCAGGATCGCCTGGCCCAGGTGGTCGAACTGTTGCAGCGCCAACGCGTGGTAGAAGACCTGACTCATCGTCAGGAAGGTCAGCACAATGACCTGGTGGAAAACCTCGTCCACCGTCAGAATCTGGTCGAGTTGCAACGCAAGCTCGACGATCTGCACCCGGCAGACATCGCCTACATCCTCGAAGCCTTGCCTCTGCAGGACCGCCTGACGGTCTGGCAGCTGGTGCGCTCGGATCGCGATGGCGACATCCTCCTCGAAGTTTCCGACTCTGTTCGTCAATCGCTGATCGCCGACATGGACGATCACGAGATCCTGGCTGCGGCCAAGGAAATGGACGCCGACGAACTGGCTGACCTGGCGCCAGAGCTGCCGCGTGACGTGGTTCACGAGCTGATGGAAAGCCTCGATGCCCAGCAGCGCGAGCGTGTGCGCTCGGCACTGAGCTACGACGAAGAGCAGGTCGGTGCGCTGATGGACTTCGAGATGGTCACCATCCGCGAAGACGTCAGCCTGGAAGTGGTGCTGCGTTACCTGCGCCGCCTGAAAGAGCTGCCCAACCACACCGACAAACTGTTCGTGGTCGACTATGAAGGCATCCTCAAGGGCGTGCTGCCGATCAAGCGCCTGCTGGTCAACGACCCAGAGAAGAAAGTGGCGGAGGTCATGGCAACCGACCCCGTGTCTTTCCACCCTGAGGAAGATGCCTACGACGCCGCCCAGGCCTTCGAGCGTTATGACCTGGTTTCGGCACCTGTGGTGGACAAGAGTGATCGCCTGATCGGCCGTCTGACCATCGACGAAATGGTCGACCTGATTCGCGAGGAGAGCGAAAGCGAAGTCCTCAACATGGCGGGTCTGCGTGAGGAGGAAGATATCTTCGCCTCGGTCTGGCGCTCTCTGCGCAACCGCTGGGCGTGGCTGGCGATCAACCTGATTACCGCCTTCGTCGCCTCGCGGGTGATCGGCCTGTTCGAAGGTTCGATCGAGAAACTGGTGGCGCTGGCTGCGCTGATGCCCATCGTTGCCGGTATTGGCGGCAACTCGGGTAACCAGACCATTACCATGATCGTCCGTGCCATGGCGCTGGACCAGGTATCGCCTGGCAATACCAGCCGGCTGATGCGCAAGGAGCTGGCGGTAGGGCTGCTCAATGGCCTGATCTGGGGTGGGGTGATTGGTGCGGTGGCGTTCTGGCTGTATGGCAGCTGGTCACTGGGCGTGGTAATGACTGCGGCGATGACCTTGAACCTGTTGCTGGCGGCGTTGATGGGCGTGCTCATCCCGATGACCCTGACGCGCCTGGGGCGCGACCCGGCAATGGGGTCAAGCGTGATGATCACTGCCGTGACCGACAGCGGCGGCTTCTTCATCTTCCTGGGCTTGGCAACGCTCTTCCTGCTCTGAGGAGTTGACGTTGGCGGGAGTGGTGGGGGAGCCGCGCTAAAGACCCGACAAAGCACAACGAAAAAAGCCAGCTTACGCTGGCTTTTTCGTGTCTGCTTGCTGCCGGCCTCAGGAGGCGTCGGCGGCCATTTCCACATCGTGAGCGATGAGGGCCACCAGTGCATTCTGCTGGCGGTGAGACAGCTGGCGGAAACGTTGCAGGAGCTCACGCTCGTGCAGCGACAGCTCCGGGCTGTCCAGGCGCATGCTCAGCTCGTCGCCCAGCGCGCCTTCCTGGATAAGGCTCTGCTCCAGGCGCGCGATGATTTCGGAGTTCATGCTGCGGTGATGGTTGCGCGCTACCTCGGCAATGCGCTCACGCATCCCGTCTGGCAGGCGGACGACGAACTTGTCAGCGGTGCGGCTCGAATAAATAGCCTGTTTCATTGGGCGCATATAAATTGACCGGATTTACTGGTTCAGGGGAAGCGGTTCTCAAATTGGCCGCACGGGGTGGAAGTACGACCGTGGCGACGACAAAATGTTCAACCGTCATGGAAATTTGGATGGTCATCTTGCCTCATGGTCGCCGTTTCCTTGGCGTCAATTCTGTGACAAATAGTGAGCTGGATAAAGGCTTTTTGCCAGTACCAATTATCAGAAATGAGCACTGGTTTGAAAAGTTTTTCATTATCCAACCCGCTTTACCGTCAGCCTTTTGCCGTCAAAAACCTGTAAAACGCAGCAAAAGTTGCAGAAAACACCTAGAATGCGCGGGTTTCCTTCCATAGAGCATAGTGGCTATGCAACATGACGCAAGCGCCCGAGATGGAGCCTCAGGCCGCCTGATATTTCTGGTAGGACCATCGGGTTCGGGAAAAGATTCCCTGATCAATGCTTCTCGTGCGCATTTGTCTGCCGCTGGGGTAGAAATTGCCCGTCGGGTCATCACGCGCTCGGCCGAGGCCAAGGGTGAAGAGGCCCACGGCGTGAGCGCGGAACGCTTCGCGCAGCTGCGCGAGGCAGGCGCATTCGCCATGCACTGGCAGGCCAATGGCTTGGAGTACGGGATTCCGGCCCAGGTGGATCAGTGGTTGGCGCAAGGGCGCTCAGTGCTGGTCAATGGCTCGCGGGCCTATCTGCCCGCCGCGCGCGAGCGATACCCGAATCTGCTGGCTGTGTGCCTCGACGTGCAACCCGAGGTGCTGCGTGAACGCTTGCTCGCCCGCGGGCGGGAAACCCCAGAGCAGGTCGACCAGCGCCTGGCGCGCAATGCCCGGCTTCAACTGGAGGCTGCGCCTTCGGTCCACACGCTCGACAATTCAGGTGATCTGGCTGCGGCGGTTACTGCCTTGTTCGAACTGCTGCGTCAGGAAAAGTTGATTGCCTGATCGCCCCCAGAAAAAACCTACGTGCAAAAAGCCCGATTCAGGCATGACAAACGGTGGCGCGCTGGTTAACATGCTCGCCGTCGCGCTAATGCTGCATTCAGCTCAGCAAAATCGCCGACGGGTTTCAGTCCCTGTAGTTTAATGGATAGAACGGGGTCCTCCTAAGACTCTGGTGCAGGTTCGATTCCTGCCGGGGACGCCATCCACGCTAAATCCCTCCCTCTGCCCCTCGTTTCCTCTGCACAAGGCCGACGTGCGCTGCGCGCCGGAACCTGAGCTCGCTGTCATTTTATCGAGGGTCGAAGGATGCATGCCGCCACCTGCTTCAAGGCCAGCCAGGCGCTGCCTGTTGCCATTCAATTGCTGCTCAGCCCGCTACGGCCCGCCGCCGTAAGGGGGAAGCCATGAGCGCCATACTGGAACTGCTTGCCCGGCCACTGCTGCCCGGCCAGCGCAACTTGCCCCTGCTGGTCGAGGCGCCCCACGCCGGCCTGGACCTCAATGAGGCGCTGGAGCCGATTCGCGAGTTGGTCGACCGCCACTTGCTCGATGCCGGTGGCATCCTTTTTCGCGGCTTCGACGTGGGTGGCGCCGAGGCCTTCCGCAGTTTCGCCGGCGGCTTCGGCCACGCGTTGCTGAATTACGAGTTCGGCTCTACCCCGCGCAGCAACGTCACCCAAGGTGTATACACCTCCACCGAGTACCCTCCGCACCAGAAAATCCCGCTGCACAACGAGCAGGCCTACACCCGCGAATGGCCGATGAAGATCTGGTTCTACAGCATGATCGCTGCCCAGAGCGGAGGGGAAACGCCAATCGCCGATAGCCGCGAAGTGTTCCGCCGTATCGACCGGCGCATTCACGAACGTTTCAATCGCCATGGGCTGATGTACGTGCGCAACTTCGGCAATGGCCTGGACGTGCCTTGGGAACAGGTATTCAACAGCGACGACCCGGCGGTGGTGGAGGCCTACTGCCAACGCCATGCGATCACCTGCGACTGGAAGGATGACGGTGAACTGCGCACCCGCCAGATCTGCCAGGCAGTGGCCCGCCACCCACGTACCGGTGAGGATGTGTGGTTCAACCAGGCGCACCTGTTCCATGTGTCCAACCTGCCGCCCGAAGTGCGTGAGAGCCTGCTGGAAATCGTCGACGAGCAAGACCTGCCACGCAACGTCTATTACGGCGACGGTTCAGCCATCGAAGACTCGATCCTCGACGAAGTGCGCGGCGTGCTGGATGAGTGCACCATCGCCTTCCCGTGGCAGGAGGGCGATGTGCTGATGCTCGATAACATGCTCGCCGCCCATGCCCGCAGCACCTTCACCGGCAAGCGCAAGGTCATCGTGGCCATGGCCGAGGGGCACGGCGCGGGCTGAGCCGCGCAAGCAGTGCAGCGACTGCCGGCACGTCTTCGGGCGCACCGGCGCGCGGTTGCCAAAGGGGCGCCACAGGTTTTGCCAACAGCGCCTAAATGCAAGCCGGAACCATTCGTTCAACAGGTATCGCGGAGCCCAGGGCGGCTCCCATCACCGGTTCGGACGACCTATGAGCACCCTCGATCAATCCCTGAAGCTGGCGCGCCGCTTCATTGAACTGCCGCTGGAAAAACGCCGTGTCTTCTTCGCCGCCCTGCGCGACGAGCAGGTCGATTTCACCCGCTATCCCATCCCCGACTGCAGCGGTGTCGCCGGCCGCGACCAGCTCTCCTATGCCCAGCAGCGCATGTGGTTCCTCTGGCAACTTGAGCCGGGCAGCGCTGCCTACAACCTGCCAGGGGCCGTACGCCTGCTCGGCAGCCTGAATCATCAGGCGCTGGAGCTGGCCTTTGCCGATCTGGTACAGCGCCATGAGTGCCTGCGTACCACTTTTGAGGAAGTCGAAGGGCAGGCCTTGCAGCATGTCGGTGACGGTGCGCAGGTGCAGGTTCGCCATGTCGACCTGACCGCCCTGGATGCGGACCAGCGCCTGCAGCGCACCCGGGAAGAAGTCGCCTGCGAAGCAGGCCTGCCGTTCGACCTGCAGCAGGGCCCGCTGCTGCGGGTAGCGTTGCTGCACCTGGCGGCGGATGAGCATGTGCTGCTGCTGACCATGCATCACATCATTGCCGACGGTTGGTCGATGAACATCCTCATCGAAGAGTTCATGCGCTGCCTGGACGCCCGCAGCGCTGGGCGCCAGGCCCAATTGCCGGGGCTAGCCGTGCACTACCGCGACTACGCCCTGTGGCAGCGCAGCTGGATGGAAGCCGGCGAGCAGGCGCGGCAGCTCGACTACTGGCGGGCGCAGCTGGGCGAGGAGCATGAGCCACTGGAATTGCCCACCGACCGGCCACGCCCGGCACAGCCGAGCCACGCCGGCGCGCGCCTGGAGTTCGCTATCGACGCCGAGCTGCGCAATGGCCTGAAGACGCTGGCCCAGCGCCAGGGCGTGACCTTGTTCGTGGTGCTGCTGGCGGCCTTCAAGACCTTGCTGTACCGCTACAGCGGGCAGGGCGATATCCGCGTCGGCGGCCTGATTGCCAACCGCAACCGCGGTGAGGTCGAGGGGCTGATCGGCTTCTTCGTCAATACCCAAGTGCTGCGCAGCCAGCTCGATGGCCGCCAGACCTTCGCGCAGCTGTTGCAAGCTCTGCGTCAGACCGCCCTGGGCGCGCAAGCCCACCAGGAGCTGCCGTTCGATGCGCTGCTGGAGGCGCTGCAGCCCAGCCGCAGCCAAAGCCACAACGCGTTGTTCCAAGTCATGTACAACCATCAGCCGCTGGTCACCGACATCCAGGGCATGCGCCTGGGCTGCGGCCTGCAGCTGGCGCATCTTGACGCCGAACAGAGCGTGGCCGGTGCCCGCAGCCATGCCGCCGCCAGTGACCTGATGCTGGAAACCCGCGAGGAAGGCGAACGCTTGCTGGCCGCCTTCACCTACGCCACCGACCTGTTCGATGCCGCCACCGTCGAGCGCATGGCCGGCCATTGGCGCAACCTGCTGCACAGTGTGCTCGCCGACCCGCAATGCCGACTCGGCGAGCTTCAAATGCTCGATGTTGCAGAGTCTCGCCAATTGCAGCATTGGGCGCTGCGTGCACCCGCTCCGCAGGCATCGGCAATGGCCCATCAGCGCTTCCAGGCACAGGCAGCGCGCACGCCCGAGGCGGTTGCCCTGGTGCTGGCCGGCGAAGGGCAGGGCGCCAGCCTGAGCTACGCCGAGCTGGAGCGCCGCAGCAACCGCCTGGCCCAACGCCTGATGCAGTCGGGTGTCGGCCCAGAGACCCTGGTCGGTGTAGCGCTGGAGCGTTCGCTGGACATGGGGGTTGCCCTGCTGGCGGTACTGAAGGCCGGTGGCGCTTATGTGCCGCTGGACCCGCAAGCACCCAGCGAGCGTATTGCCCAAGTGTTCGCCGACAGCGGCCTGCGCTGGCTGCTCACTCAATCGAACGTGCTCGGCCAGCTGCCAGAGGCTGACGGCATCGAGGTCGTGTGCCTGGATCAGGCGCAGGGTGAGCTTGCCGAGCAGCCTGAGCATGCCCCACCGGTATCGCTGCAGCCCGGCAACCTGGCCTACGTGATCTACACCTCCGGCTCCACCGGCCGCCCCAAAGGCGTCGCCATCAGCCATGGCGCGCTGGCCGAGTTCTGCGAACTGGCAACCGACTATTCGCGCCTGGCCGCGGAAGATCGTGTGCTGCAGTTCGCCACCTGCAGCTTCGACGGCTTCGTCGAGCAGTTCTACCCTCCGCTGTGCGTCGGCGCCCGCGTGGTGCTGCGCGACAGCCGCCTGTGGGACAGCGCCAGCTTCCTGCAGGCGCTGCAGCAGCACGGCATCACTGTCGCCGACCTGCCGGCGGCCTACTGGCACATGCTGGTGCAGGACTTCGCCCGCGCTACGCCACAGTCGTTTGCCGGACTGCGCCAGGTGCATGTCGGCGGTGAAGCCATGGCAGTCGATGGCCTCGACCTGTGGCGCCGCGCCGGCCTTGGCGGGGTGCGCTTGCTCAACACCTATGGCCCGACCGAGGCCACGGTAGTGTCAAGCATCCATGACTGCACGGCGCTGGCATCGCAGGATGTGTCCTGGCGCGGTATCCCCATTGGCCAGGGCCTGGCCGGCCGGTGCCTGTGCATCCTCGACGGCGAGATGCAGCCTGTGCCAGCGGGTGCCATCGGCGAGCTGTACATCGGTGGGCCCGGCCTGGCACGCGGTTATCACGGCCAGCCCGCGCTCAGCGCCGAACGCTTCCTGCCCGACCCTGAGAAGCCCGGTGAGCGCCTGTACCGCACCGGCGACCGCGCCCGCTTCGATGCCAGCGGTGCCATCGAGTACATCGGCCGAGTCGACCACCAGGTGAAGGTGCGCGGTTTCCGTATCGAGCTTGGCGAAATCGAGATGCGCCTGCAGCAATGCCCAGGTGTGCGCGAGGCGGCGGTGCTGGCCCTGGACATGGCCGGCGGGCGGCAGCTGGTGGCTTATGTGGTCACCCACGCCGATGGCGCCAGTGACGAAGCGCAGCGCCGGGCGATCCGCGAGAGCCTGCGCGCGACGCTGCCGGACTACATGGTCCCTTCGCACCTGGTGCTGTTGAACAACCTGCCGCTGACCCCCAGCGGCAAGCTTGACCGCAAGGCCTTGCCCGCGCCCGACCCGAGCCAGTTGCAGGCCAGCTTCCGCGCGCCGGTCAGCGAGCAGGAGCAACAGCTGGCGGCGATCTGGATGGAAGTCCTGCAGGTGCCCCGCGTCGGTCTCGACGACAGCTTCTTCGACCTTGGCGGGCACTCGCTGCTGGCGGCCCAGGTCATCGCCCGGATCAAGTCCGAGCTGGGTGTCGCGCTGCCCATGCGCAGCCTGTTCGAGCGCCCGCACCTGGCCGCCCTGGCTGAAGAGCTGCAGGCCCTCGGCGGCACCGCTGACGAGGACTGGGCCGACATGGAAGCGTTCATGAATTCACTGGAGGAGGTTTGAGCATGACCCGCAACACTACGCTGCGTATCGCCGAGAAGTTCATCGGGTTGCCGCTCGAACAACGCCGTCAGTTCCTCGCCAAGCTGCGCCAGGATGGCAAGGATTTCGGCCTGCTGCCGATCCCGGTCAGCCGTCATGGCCTTGAGGCGATTCCGCTGTCTTACGCCCAGCAGCGGCTGCTGTTCCTCTGGCAGCTCGACCCGCAGAGCGCCGCCTACAACATGGCCGCCGGGCTGCGCCTGCGCGGTGGCCTGGACGAAAGCCGCTTGCAGGGCGCCTTCGACGCCCTGATCGAGCGCCACGAAGCGCTGCGCACGGTGTTCCAGGTCGACGGCGAACAGCCGCTGCAACGGGTGCTGGCGGCGGCGCCTATGGCCCTGCAGCGTATCGACCTCGGCACGGCTGACGAGGCCGAGCTGGCGCGCCTGGTAGAGGACGAAGTGGCTCGCCCGTTCGACCTGCTCAATGGCCCGCTGCTGCGCGCCAGCCTGTTCCGCCTGGGGCAGGATGAATACGTGCTGGTGGTGTGCATGCACCACATCGTTTCCGATGGCTGGTCGATGGACGTGATGGTCCGCGAGTTCGTCCAGTGCTATCAGGCTGGCCCCCAAAGCCTGCCGGCGCTGCCGCTGCAGTATGCCGACTATGCCGTGTGGCAGCGCCGCTGGCTGGAGGCTGGTGAGGGCGAGCGCCAGTTGCAGCACTGGCGCGAGCAGTTGGGTGAAGAACACCACCTGCTCGACGTGGCTGCGGACTTCCCGCGCCCGCCCGTGCAGAGCCTGCAGGGCGAGACCCTGAAATTCGACTTCGGCGGGCCGCTGTCGCAGCGCCTGCGCGATACCGCCCGGGCCCAGGGCGTGACCCTGTTCATGCTGATGCTGACCGGCTACGCGCTGTTCCTTTCGCGCCATTGCGGCCAGCGCGACATCCGCATCGGTGTGCCCAACGCCAACCGCGGGCGCGAAGAGGTGGAAGGCTTGATCGGCTTCTTCGTCAACACCCAGGTGCTGCGCTGCGTGGTCGATGAGCGCTTGTCGCTGGGTGAACTGCTGGTGCGGGTGCGCGAGGCGACCTTCGCCGCCCAGGCCAATCAGGAGTTGCCGTTCGAGCAGCTGGTGGAGGTGCTGGCGCCGGAGCGCAGCCTTGGCCACAACCCGCTGTTCCAGGCCAAGTTCAACCAGAACGTCGGCGTGCAGAAGCAGACCGCGCTGCAACTGCCGGGGCTGGCCGTCAGCGAGTATGCGCTGCGCAAGGAAGGTACCCACTTCGACCTCGCCCTGGACGTCACCGACGATGGCAGCCTTGTGCATGGCGAGATGACTTACGCCAGCGATCTCTATCAGCGCACCACCATCGAAGGCTTCATCGTCGTGTTGCGTGAACTGTTCGAGACGTTGCTGGCCGCACCAGAGGCGCCGCTGCATACCCTGGTCAAGGCGCCTGCCCCAGAGGTGGCCAGCCCGCGCGCGCAACCGGCTCTGGTCCTGCAGCGCTGGGATGAACAGGTGCGCCGTCAGCCCGATGGCATTGCGGCGGTCTGTGCAGGGCAGCGGCTTGGCCATGCCGAACTGGACAAGCAGGCCAATCGCCTGGCCCATCACCTGCGCGACCTGGGCGTCGCTGCGGGTGCGCCGGTTGCGGTGCTGATGGAGCGCTCCCTGGACTGGCTGGTGTGCCTGTTGGGCATTCTCAAGGCGGGCGGCGTCTACATGCCGCTGGACATCAAGGCGCCGACCGAACGCCTGCAAGGCATGCTGCAGCGCAGCGGCGCGTCGGTGCTGCTGTGCGATTCTGCCGAGGCTCGCCAAGAGGCCTTGGCATCCCCAGGCTGCCAGGTACAACCTTACACCCCGCAATGCTGGGCTTCGCTGACGGGCAATGCGCCACACGCCGCGATACTGGCAACTGCACCGGCCTATGTGATCCACACCTCCGGCTCCACCGGTCAACCGAAGGGGGTGGTGGTCAGCCATGGCGCGTTGGCCAGCTATGTCGATGGGCTGCTGCAACGTCTGGACCTGGCCGCGGACGTGAGCATGGCGCTGGTTTCCACCATTGCCGCCGACCTTGGTCATACGGTGCTGTTCGGCGCCCTGTGCTCCGGGCGCACCCTGCATGTGCTGCCGGAGGCACTGGGCTTTGATCCCGATGCCTTCGCCGCTTATATGGCCGAACAGCGCATTGGTGTGCTGAAGATCGTCCCCAGCCACCTCAATGGCCTGCTGCAGGCGGCCAACGCGGCAGAGGTGCTGCCCGGGCATGCCTTGATCGTCGGCGGTGAGGCCTGCTCACCCGCGCTGTACCAGAAAGTGCGCGAGCTCAAGCCGGGCTGCCGCTTCATCAACCACTACGGCCCCAGCGAAACCACGGTCGGTGTGCTGACCCACGAGCTGCAGGGTGAAGCGCCGCACGCGATACCGTTGGGCGCAGCGCTGCCGGGTGCCAGCGTGCGGGTGCTGGACGATGTGCTCAACGTGCTGCCCGCGCGTGTTGCTGGCGAACTGTACATTGGCGGCGACAGCCTGGCGCAAGGCTACCTGGGCCAGGCGGCGCTGACCGCCGAACGTTTCGTACCCGACCCGTTTGGTGCGCCGGGCACGCGCCTGTACCGCAGCGGTGACCGTGTGCATCGCGACAACGCAGGCTTGCTGCACTTCCTCGGTCGTGCCGACGACCAGGTGAAGATCCGCGGTTATCGTGTCGAGCCAGGGGAAGTCGGCCGCGTGCTGCGTGGCCTGGCAGGGGTGCATGACGCCGTGGTACTGGCGGTTGCGCAAGGGGATGATCCGGCTCAGTTGCAACTGGTCGGCTGGTGCGTGCCGGGCAACCCCGCGCTAAGCGTCGAGGCCCTGCGCGAGCAGTTGCAGGCGTTGCTGCCGGACTATCTGGTACCGGCTCATCTAGTGTTGCTGGAACGCCTGCCGCTGACCGCCAACGGCAAGCTGGACCGCCGCGCATTGCCGCAGCCGCAGGTGCAACTCAAGCGTCATGTTGCTGCCAGTACAGCGCTGGAGGAGCAACTGCTGGCCATCTGGCAAGCGGTGCTCAAGCGTAAAGATATCGGCGTTGAAGACAACTTCTTCGAGCTTGGTGGCGACTCCATTCTCAGCCTGCAGATCATCGCCCGGGCCAAGCGCCAGGGGATCAAGCTCAGCCCGCGCCAGCTGTTCGAGAGGCAGACCATCGCCCAGCTGGCCCTGGTTGCCAAAGTGACTGCTGCCGTGGCCAAGCCCGCTGCTGTTGCCCAGGTCAGCGGCAGCATGCCGCTGCTGCCGGTGCAGGCACGCTTCTTCGAACTGGCCCTGACTCAGCCCGGGCATTACAACCAGGCGGTGATGCTGCAACCGCGCCAGGCGTTGACGGCGAACATCGTCGAGCAGGCGCTGACGCTGCTGGTCAACCAGCACGACGCACTGCGCCTGGCCTTCAGCAATCTGCAAGGCAGCTGGCGTGCCGAGTACCGTGCAGGCGTGCCAGGCGGACTGCTCTGGCATCGTCAGGCGACCGATGCTGAGCAACTGCAGGCAATCGCAGAAGAGGCGCAGGGCAGCCTTGACCTTGCTCACGGGCCGTTGCTGCGCGCAGTGCTGTGCGACCTTGCCGAAGGTGGGCAGCGCCTGTTGCTGGTGATTCATCACCTGGTGGTCGACGGTGTGTCCTGGCGCGTGCTGCTGGAAGACCTGGAGCAGGCCTGCGTTGCCCTGCTGGCCGGGCGCGCGCCCGCGCAGGCGGAGAAGGGCACGGCATTCAAGGCCTGGGCCGAACGCCTGGTGGGCTGGGCGCATGAGCCTGCCCGCGAGGCAGAGCTGGCTTACTGGCAAGCGACCCTCACGGGGCACAGCGGCGACCTGCCGGCTGCACGCCGCGATGTCAGCCTGCAGGTACGCCATGCACGCACCGTGCGCTGCCGGCTGGCTGCCGACATTACCCAGAGCCTGCTGCAGCAGGCGCCGGCAGCCTATCGCACACAGGTCAACGACCTGCTGCTCACGGCTTTGGCGCGGGTGCTGTGCCGTTGGACCGGGCAGGGCAGTGCGCTGGTCCAGCTGGAAGGCCATGGCCGTGAGGATCTGTTCGAAGGCGTGGACCTGAGCCGCACGGTGGGTTGGTTCACCAGCCTGTTCCCGGTGGCGCTGACCCCGGCCGACGGCCTGGCTGGCTCGCTCAAGGCCATCAAGGAGCAGTTGCGTGGCGTGCCCGGGCGCGGGGTCGGTCATGGCGTGCTGCGTTACCTTGGCAGCCCGGCGCAACAGGCAGTGCTGCAAGCGTTGCCGCAAGCGCGGGTGACGTTCAACTACCTCGGCCAGTTCGACCAGGGCTTCGGTGAAGACCGGCTGTTCGCACCCGCCATGGAAAGCGTGGGCGCCACCCAGGCGGCCGACGCGCCGCTGGGCAACTGGCTGAGCGTCAACGGCCAGGTATTGGGCGGCGAACTGGAGCTGGGCTTCACCTTCAGCCAGGCGATGTTCGACGAACCGGTGATCGCCAAGCTGGCCGACGACTACGCTCAAGAACTGGCCGCGCTGGTCGCCCATTGCCTCGACAGCCAGGCCGGCGGCGCTACCCCGGCCGACTTCCCGCTGGCGGGCCTGAGCCAGGCGCAGCTGGATGCGCTGCCCGTCGACCTGCGCCAGGTCGAGAACATCTACCCGCTGGCACCGATGCAGGAAGGCATGCTGTTCCACAGCCTGTACGACGGCCAGGCCAGCAGTTACGTCAACCGCCTGCGCCTGAACCTCGACGACCTCGACCCTGAGCGTTTCATCCAGGCCTGGCAGCTGGCGCTGGACCAGCATGAGTCGCTGCGCGCCGCGTTTGTCTGGGAACAGGGCCTGGAAGCGCCACGCCAGGTGGTATTGCGCCATGTCGAGCTGCCAGTCGAGCGCTTCGACTGGGCAGGCGAGGCCGATATCGACGCCCGCCTCGAAGCGCTGGCGCAGGCCGAGCAGGCACGCGCCTTCGACCTTGGCCAGGCGCCGCTGCTGCGCCTGGTGCTGGTGCGCACCGGGCCCCAGCGCCATCACCTGATCTACAGCAGCCACCACATTCTCATGGACGGCTGGAGCAATTCGTTGCTGTTCGCCGCCGTGATGCAGGCCTACTCGGGGCAGCCTACCGCGCTGACGCAGGCCACCCGCAGCGATTACCTCGGCTGGTTGCAGCAGCAGGACCGCGCTGGCGCCGATGCGTTCTGGAAAGCCCAGCTGCTCGACCTCGACGGGCCGTCGCTGCTTGGCGCTACCCGCGATGCCAGCCAGTCCGGGCAGGGCGCGGTGGTGCTTGAGCTGGGCGAGGTGCTGAGCCAGGCCCTGAAGCACTTTGCGCAGGCCCAGCAAGTCACCCTCAACAGCGTGCTGCAGGCTGCCTGGGCGCTGCTGTTGCAGCGTCGCACCGGTCAACGTCGGCCTTGCTTCGGTGCCACCGTGTCCGGGCGCCCGGCGGAATTGCCAGGTATCGAGCAGCAGTTGGGCCTGTTCATCAACACCCTGCCGGTGGCCGCCGAGCCACAAGGGCAGATGGCGGTGGGCGACTGGGTGCGTGAGGTGCAGGCGCTCAACCTGCGCTTGCGCGAGTATGAATACCTGCCGCTGTATGCCATCCAGGCGGCGGCCGGGCGTAATGGCGAGGCATTGTTCGACAGCCTGCTGGTGTTCGAGAACTATCCGCTGGCCCAGAGCCTGTCGGACAGCAGTGCCGGGCTGCGTCTGTCCGGCCTGGATTATCAGGAATACAGCGGCTACCCGCTGACCCTGATTGCCGAAGCACGCGAACAGATGCAACTGACCTTCGCCTACCAGCGCCAGGTCTTCGGCCATGAGCAGGTGCAGCAAATAGCGGCCGAGCTGCGCCATCTGCTGCAAGGCTTTGCCAGCGCGCCGCAAGCCTTGCTGGGCAGCTTCGGGCTGGTCGATGCGGCGGCTCATTCGCGAATCGTGAAAGGCTGGAACGCCACAGCACGCGAATACTCAGGTACGCCGTATGTGCATCAGCTGTTCGAACAGCAAGTCATCCAACAGCCGCAGGCGCCGGCTCTGACCTTCGCCGAACGCACCCTGAGCTACGCCGAACTCAATACCGAGGCCAATCGCCTAGCGCAGTACCTGCGTGGTATGGGCGTGGGCCCGGACGTGCTGGTCGGCATCGCCGCCGAGCGATCGGTGGAAATGGTGGTCGGCCTGCTGGCGATCCTCAAGGCCGGTGGCGCCTATGTACCGTTGGACCCGGACTACCCGCAGGACCGTCTGGCCTACATGTTCGAGGACAGCGGCATCGCGTTGCTGTTGACCCAGTCGCACCTGCGCGACGGCCTGCCGATTCCCGAGGGCTTGAGCGTGCTCGATCTGGACCGGGCCGAGGCTTGGAGCGCTCAGGGCGCGCACAACCCGGATGTGCCCATGCACCCGGAGAACCTCGCCTACGTCATCTACACCTCCGGCTCCACCGGCAAACCGAAAGGCGCGGGCAACCGCCATGTCGCATTGCACAATCGCCTGGCCTGGATGCAGGAGGCCTATCAGCTCAGCGCCAATGACAGCGTGCTGCAGAAGACGCCGTTCAGCTTCGATGTGTCGGTGTGGGAATTCTTCTGGCCACTGATGGAAGGCGCACGTCTGGTGATGGCGCTGCCCGGTGACCACCGCGACCCGGCGCGCCTGGCCGAGCTGATCACCCGCGAGCAGATCAGCACGCTGCACTTCGTGCCGTCGATGCTGCAGGCCTTTGTCGGCGACGAAAACGCCGCCCGCTGCACCTCGCTGCAACGGATCATCTGCTCCGGCGAAGCACTGCCGGTGGAGCTGCAACGCCAGACCCTGGCACTGCTGCCGCAAAGCGGCCTGTACAACCTGTACGGCCCGACCGAAGCGGCCATCGACGTCACCCACTGGACGTGCGTCGAAGAAGGCAAGGATGCCGTCCCGATCGGCCAGCCGATCGCCAACCTGCAGACTTACGTGCTGGACGGCGAGCTGAACCCGGTCAGCCCTGGCGTGACCGGTGAGCTGTACCTGGGCGGCATTGGCCTGGCCCGCGGTTACCACCGCCGCCCGTCGCTGACGGCCGAGCGTTTCGTCACCAGCCCGTTCGTTGTTGGCCAGCGGCTGTACCGCACCGGCGACCTGGCGCGCCAGCGCGAGGATGGCGTGATCGAATACGCCGGGCGTATCGACCACCAGGTGAAGATTCGCGGCCTGCGCATCGAACTGGGCGAGATCGAAGCGCGCCTGCAGGAACAGGATGCCGTGCGCGAAGCCGTGGTAGTGGCCGCTGAAGGTCAGCTGGTGGCGTATCTGGTCGCCGAACAGGGCGACAGCCTGGCGGCGATCAAGGCGCACCTGGCCGCCGTGCTGCCGGACTACATGGTGCCAAGCCAGTGGGTGCTGCTCGCGCGCATGCCGCTGTCGCCCAACGGTAAGCTCGACCGCAAGGCACTGCCCAAACCGGCGCTGGGCCAGTCCCGGCGCGAGTACCTGGCGCCGCAGGGCGCGCTGGAGCAACGCCTGGCTGCCATCTGGCAGGAGGTGCTGAAGGTCGAGCGGGTTGGCCTCAACGACAACTTCTTCGAACTGGGCGGCCATTCGTTGCTGATGGTTCGCCTGGTTTCCCGGATCAAGACCGAGTTTTCCGTCGAATTGCCGATCCAGGACGCCTACCTCGCCGACGACCTCGGCGCCTTGGCTGCCCTGGTGTCGCGCAACGCCGGCCCGGCAGAACAAGACTACAACGCCATTTTTGACGCCCTGGACGAATTGGAGGCATTTGATGCTTAAGCAAGGGACCCAACAGGGCAATGAGCTGGTCCAGCGGATCAGCGGGCTGGGCCATGACAAGCGCGTGGCCCTGTTCAAGCGCCTGCTGGAAAAAGGCATCGATCCGGGCCGCCTGCCCATCGTGGCGCTGGCTGAAGGCGACGAGCCACGCCTTTCCCATGCCCAGCAGCGCCAGTGGTTCCTCTGGCAGCTGGACCCACAGAGTGCCGCCTACAACATGCCGGCAGCGCTGCGCCTTGAAGGCCCACTGGACCTTGCCGCGCTGCAGAAGAGTTTCGATACGCTGGTGGCGCGGCACCAGCCGCTACGCACCACCTTCGAGGCAGCCGAAGGTGAACCCCTGCAGCGTATCCACGCCGCAGCCCCGGTGGCGATCGAGCACGTGGCCTTGCCAGGCGCCGACGACCAGGCCATCGCCGCGGCGGTAAGCCGCGAAGGGGTGCGGCCCTTCGACCTGCAGCGTGGCCCGTTGCTGCGGGTGTTGCTGCTGGAAATCGGCGCGGCGGACCGAGTGCTGGTAATCACCCAGCACCACATCGTCTCCGATGGCTGGTCGATGCAAGTGATGATCGGGGAACTGATCCAGCTGTACCAGGCCGCCTGCGAAGGCCGCGAGGCCAACCTCCCGGCGCTGGCCATTCAATACGCCGACTTCGCCGCCTGGCAGCGCCAACTGCTCGAAGCGGGCGAGGGGCCGCGGCAGTTGGCCTACTGGACGGAGCAACTGAGCAATGCCCCTGCGGTGCTGGAACTGCCCACCGATCGACCACGCCCAGCTGTACCCAGCCATCGTGGCCAAGCGGTGACCGGCACGCTGGACGAGCCGTTGCGCCAACGCCTGGTCGCCCTGGCCCAAGCGCACGGCTGCACGTTGTCGACTGTGCTGCTGGCGTCGTTCCAGCTGCTGCTGCGCCGTTACAGCGGGCAGAACGATGTCTGCGTGGGCATGCCGTCGGCGGGGCGCAACCGGCCGGAAGTGGAGCCGCTGACGGGGTTCTTCGTCAACACCCTGGTATTGCGCGGTCGGCTTGAAGATGGCCTGACCACCGCGCAGCTGCTGCACGACACCCGCACCACCTTGCTCGCCGCCCAGGCCAACCAGGACCTGCCTTTCGAAGCGCTGGTCGATAGCCTGGTGGCGCATCGCGACCTCAGCCACAACCCGCTGTTCCAGGTCATGTTCAACCACCAGGTGATGGGCGATGACCTGGGGGCCTCGGCGCTTGCAGGCCTGTCGATGACCCTGCTGCCCGCCCCGACCTCACGGGCCAAGTTCGACCTGGCACTGGACACGCAGGAGCATGGCGGTCAGCTCAGTGCCAGCTTGAGTTATGCCACCGACCTGTTCGATGGCGCTACCGCCCAGCAGATGTTCGCCCATTGGCAGAACCTGTTGTGGCGCATGAGCACCGAGCACGACAAGCCGCTTGGCGAGCTGTGCATGCTGAGCAAGGCCGAACGCAGCTGGCAGCTGGAGGATTTGAACCCTGGGCTGGGCATGGCCGCCGAAATGCGTACCGTGCACGGGCTGATACAGCAACAGGCCCAGCTGCGCCCCAACGCCCCCGCGCTGGTCGTGGCGGGCAGGCAGCTCGATTACCAGCAACTCAACCAGTGGGCCAACCGGCTGGCGGCGCGCCTGCACGAGGTGGGTGTAGGCCCGGAGGTGCGCGTGGGCATAGCGCTCGAGCGCTCTGTCGAAATGCTGGTTGCCTTGCTGGCCGTGCTCAAGGCTGGCGGCGCCTATGTGCCACTGGACCCGACCCATCCGCGCGAGCGGTTGAGCTACATGATCGAGGACAGCGGCGTTGCCCTGGTGCTGGCCCAGCCCCATCTGCTGACCGAGCTGCCGCTGCCGGACGGTGTCACGGTGTTGCCGGTGAGCGCGGATGGCGCCGAACTGCACGGTTACCCGGCGCACGATGCCCATTACCCGGTGGTGGCGGGCAACCTGGCCTATCTGATCTACACCTCCGGCTCCACCGGCCGGCCGAAAGGCGTGGCGGTCACCCACGGCCCACTGGCCATGCACTGCCTGGCCATTGCCGAGCGCTATGGCATGACCCCCGAAGACCGCGAGCTGCAGTTCGCCTCGATCAACTTCGACGGCGCCCATGAGCGCTGGCTGGTGCCGCTGGTTTCCGGTTCGATGCTGATGCTGCGCGACAACGATGCCTGGGATGTCGAGCGCAGCGCGCGCGAGATTGCCGAGCACGGCATCACCATTACCTGCTTCACCCCCAGCTACCTGCAGCAGCTGGCCGAGCATCTGGGCGAGGCGGGTGCAGACTTGCCCATTCGCTCCTACACCGTGGGCGGGGAAGGCACCAGCCGGGCCACCTTCGAGCAGATCCAGCAGGTGCTGCGCACACCGCGCATCATCAATGGCTATGGCCCGACCGAGACCGTGATCACGCCATTGCTGTGGGCGGTTCACCTGGGCAGCGGGTTCGATGCGCAGTACATGCCGGTGGGTACTCCCGTCGGCGCGCGTTCCGCCTATGTGCTGGGCAGCGACCTGCAGCTGTTGCCCGCAGGCGTGCCGGGCGAACTCTACATCGGCGGTGAAGGGCTGGCGCGCGGCTACCACCAGCGCCCGCGGCTGACCGCCGAGCGTTTCGTCGCCGACCCGTTCGGCCCGCCAGGTGGCCGCCTTTACCGTACCGGCGACCTGGTGCGCCTGCGCCATGATGGTGTGGTCGAGTACCTTGGCCGGGTGGATCACCAGGTCAAGGTACGCGGTTTCCGCATCGAACTGGGCGAAGTGGAATCGTGCCTGATGGGCATGGATGAAGTGCGTGAAGCGGTGGTTGCCGTGGCAGGCGAAGGGCGTGGTTCGCGCTTGGTGGCTTACCTGGTGCTGGCGCCGGGGCTGCAGTGGGATGCCGCGCTGCGTGGCCAGGTGCTTGCCCGGTTGCGCCAGGCCTTGCCGGAGTACATGGTGCCCGCGCACCTGCTGGTGCTGCCAGCCATGCCACTGAACCCCAACGGCAAGCTCGACCGGCATGCCTTGCCAGCCCCCGTGCTGGACCGTTCCGAACACTACCGCGCGCCGGTCACGCCATTGGAGGTGAGCCTGGCGAAGCTCTGGGGCGAGCTGCTGGATGTGGAAGAGGTCGGGCTCGATGACAGCTTCTTCGAACTGGGCGGCAACTCGCTGCTGGCCATGGAACTGGTACGGCGGGTGCGGGTGGCAGCGCTGGCTGGGTTCACCATGACCCTTCGCGATCTGATGACCACGCCGCGTATCGGCGAGTTGGTCGGGCGCCTGCAAAGCGCTGCCAGCCAGCCCCCGATGCTATTGCTGAACACCCCGGAGCAGGGCGCCACACCGCTGTTCTGCCTGCATGGTGTGCATGGCTCGGTGTTCGACTACCTGCCGTTGGCCAGGCGGCTGCAGCCGCAATGGGCGGTGCACGGCATCCAGTGCCGCATGCTGTTCAATGCTGCCTGGGTCGACGGGGATGTCGAGTCCATGGCGATCGACTACTGCGACTACATCCGCGCCGTGCAGCCGCAGGGGCCCTATTACCTGCTCGGCTGGTCGCTGGGCGGCGCCTTGGCGTTGCAGGTGGCGCGTGAGCTGGAGGCACAGGGCCAGGCGGTGGCCTTCGTCGGGCTGCTGGACAGCTACTTGCCGCAGGCCGACCAACAGCAGCGCTGGGATGAGCGCTTGTTGAGCCTGCTGCTGGCGCTGGGCGCCGATGAGAACGCCAGCCGAGTGCTGTGCATGGGTTGGCAAGGGCCCGAAAAGGATGAGCGACTGCTGTTCGGTGAGCCAATGGCGGCCGTGCTTGGCACCTTGTCGGCGCCAGTGTTGGTCGACCTCGCCATCGCCGAGCGGGTTGCCTTCGTGCGTACCACGCTGCAACTGGACCGAGTAGCGATGGCCATGAAGGCATTGCCAGGCACTCGAGTGAAACCCACCTGCTGGTGGGCGGCGGGGCGCGAAGTGGCGGCGCGGTCGAGTATCGATGGGCACTACGGCACGCCACTGCGGCACCTGAGCAGCGACCGGGGCCATTTCGAGCTGCTGCAGGATGGGCAGTTGATCGAGGATGTCGCCACGCTATTGCAGGGTATTGGCGTCGAACGCCAAGAGGCGGCACTCGCGGTTTGATCCTTAGCGCTGGCTCTCGACAGTCATAGCGGTACTGCGACAAACAAAGCAGTCATGCGCGACCACGGCCTCCTGCAGGAGGCCGCGGTCCGCTTCAGATCTTCGTGCATGCTTGATGCACCCATCATACGTGCCATCACTGTCGCGACCCAGCCGCACAAGTACCTGGTCGAAACCAGCCCCTTGCTCACCGACCTCAAGCAGTTCATGAGCTCCGACTACCTGCTGGCCGGCCTGGGCTACAACCCTGACGAAAGCGCCAAGCGGCTGGGCGATGGCTTCTATGAGCAGCGTTTGCTCCAGCAAGCTGTGGTGGCCGCCACCGGGCAGCGCTTCCTGGCCGGCCAGACCAGCGACGAGCAGATGTTCAAGTACCTGATGGACAACGCCATCGCCAGCAAGCAGCAGCTGAATTTGGCGGTGGGCGTGGGCCTGACCTCGGAGCAGGTGGCGGCGCTGACCCATGACATCGTCTGGCTGGAAGAGGTCACGGTCAACGGCGAGAAGGTGCTGGTACCGGTGCTGTACATGGCCAATGCCAACAACCGCCTGGCGCCCAATGGCGCGTTGGTGGCGGGCAATGACGTCAACCTGGTGGCCGGGCAGGACCTGCTCAACGTTGGCACCCTGCGCGCCAGCGACAACCTGTCGGCCGTAGCCGGCAACGACATCGTTAACAGTGGCCTGATCCAGGCGGGCAACCGGGTCGACCTGCTGGCCGGCAACGACATCGTCAACAAGGCCGGCGGCATCATTTCCGGTCGCGACATCAGCATGACCGCGCTGAAGGGGGATGTGATCAACGAGCGTTCGGTAACCAGCCAGGTCACCGACGCCGCGCGCCTGCAGGCGCGTACCGATTACGTCGACAGCGCCGCGCGCATCGAGGCTGCCAACGACCTGAGCATTAACGTCGGGCGAGATTTCGTCAGCGCAGGCGGGGTACTGCAGAGCGGGCGTGACACCTCGATCGAGGCCGGTCGCGACATCCTGCTGGGTTCCGCCGAGGCCATCGACAGCGCCGCCTATGGGCGCACCACCACCCAGTCGGTGACGCAGAACGGCTCCAGCGTCAGTGCCGGGCGCGATTTCACTGCCGTGGCAGGGCGCGACCTCACTGCGGTGGCCAGTCAGATCGAGGCGCAGCGCGCCATCGATATCAGCGCCGCTGGTGACGTGACCTTGATGTCGGCGGCGGATGAAACCCATTCGGCGTACACCTCGAAGAAGCTCAAGACCCAGGAAGACCATGTCAGCCAGGTGTCCACGGTGCTGACCGCCGGCAGCGATGTCTCCATCAGCGCCGGCCAGGACCTGGCCCTGAGTGCCAGCCGCATCAGCGCCGGCGACGAAGCCTATCTGGTGGCCGGTGGCCAACTTGCCTTGCTGGCGGCGGAGGACCTGGACTACTCGCTGTACGACAAGAAAAAGAAAGGCAGCTTCGGCAGCAAGTACACCAAGCGTGATGAAGTCACTCAGGTCACCAACGTTGGCAGTGCGATCAGCACCGGTGGCGACCTGATGCTGGTCAGCGATGGCGACCAGCTGTACCAGTCGGTCAAGCTCGACAGTGGCGCAGATCTGATCATCGACAGTGGCGGCGCAGTGATCTTCGAGGTGGTCAAGGATCTGCGTCAGGAAAGCCACGAAAAGAGCAAGGGCAACCTCGCTTGGCAGTCGGCAAAGGGCAAGGGCCAGACCGACGAAACCGTGCGCCAGAGCGAGCTGATCGCACAGGTCAACCTAGCGATCAAGGCCGTGGGTGGCCTGAAGATCGACTATAAGCATCTCGATCAGCAGTCCGTCAGCCAGGCGATCAATGCGATGGTCGAGGTCGACCCTAACCTGGCGTGGTTGAAGGACGCGGAAAAGCGCGGAGACGTTGATTGGCGCCAGGTTCAGGAAATTCATGACAGGTGGAAGTACAGCAACTCGGGATTGGGGGCGGCTCCGTCGCTCATCATCGCCATTGTAGCCGCGGCCTATCTTGGTCCGTTGTATGGCGCGATGGCGAGTAACGTAGCAATCGGCACGATCAATAACAACGGCGATCTTGGGCGCGGACTCAAGTTTGCTTTCAGTAAAGAGGCGCTGAAAAGTTATGCGGTAACGGTGGCCACGGCCTACGTCGTTTCGCCTTTTTGATGAGGCATTCGGCATAATTACCGATAATGCCAGTAAAATTACTAAGGCTTTGATCTAAACAATGTAACTGATATAGCGAAATTTCTGCCTTTTTAGCTGCGCAAGGCGTTGCTCAAGCCGGTCTTGAGACTGCCCTTGGCGGAGGCAGTTTTGGCGAAAATTTGAAAACTTCATGGACTGCTCAGGCAGGCAATTGGGGAAAAGTTTCCGGTGAGACCCTCGAAGCACTTGAGGCAGAATTTGGAGCTGATCTGCTAAAGGGAGGAGCAAAGGACGCAATTGATCTGAATACACAGGCCTCACTATCCGTAAGTAAGATTACTGCTCCGGTTGATTTTGATGATCACATACTTAGTGCTGAAGTAAAGAAAAATGGTAGCGTCGTTGGCGGGCATTCAACAGCAATGGGTGAGGTTAAAGTCATCCCTGGTACCGCATCGGCACCGAATGCGCAAGGGGTTTACACTGCCAAAGTTCAGGTGGCAGACCCAGCTAACCCAGGACAATTCTTGCCTAAAACGAACAATGGCGGTATTTCTACACTATTTCCCGATTCTTGGACCGCAGATAGGGTGAAGGTTGAAGTGGACGCAGCCTTTAAGAACAGAACAGTTGTAGGGAATAAATGGAGCGGCACAACCCCTAGCGGGGTAAAAGTCGAAGGCTATATCACTCCCAAAACTACCGTCTATCCAAAATATTAGGTGAAAAATGAAACTATTTTTTTCATGGGGAGAATCAGCTGGAGCTATTTTTCCGACTTGTTGTTCAAGCGTGGTTAACAAGGATGGTGTTAGCCCGCTTGCCTGTCTTTTGACTGACGATGGCGGGCAGGGGTTTCTGGATACGCTGTCGTGGCTGGATGAAGGTATGGCTCGAATGGATTTGGTTAAAAAATCCAAAGTTGATTTTTCAGATTGGAGTCGCGATGCTTGGGGGGCTGAGTTAACCAAGAAGCATGTAAAAGTATATTCTCTCCATGATGAGGAATATTTCGAACTGCTCAGTGTTGAGTCGTTTGAGAGTGCTCTATCGGCGTGGTCGAATTTTATTCGGCTGAAGCCAGAGTTGGGAGTGACTCGAGAAATTGAAATCTGATTGCTGAAGAGTTGCTGCAAGAGGTGCGTTCAGTACAGCCCTGCTCAGTGGGACGTTTTGACCGTCATTAAAAAAAGTAGCCACTCCTGGTTTTGCAAAAAGCCCCCTCGCGCATCGCGCCAAGGGGCTTTTACATACCGTCTGCGTCAGAAGTCAGCTCTGAGGGTCACGGTGTAGTTACGAGGTTCGCCATACACGTTGCTAGCGTTCAGCCAGCCGATGGACGAGTAGTACTTCTTGTCGAACAGGTTGTTGCCGTTGAGGGCAACGCTGAAGTTCTGGTTGATCTGGTACGCCACGCGGGCATTCCAGATGGCGTAGCCGGCCTGCTCGATCTTGTCGATGCCGTTGGTGCCACCCTGGTTGGTGTTGTGGTTCTTGCTCTGGATGTTGGCGCCGGCACCGACGGTCCACTGGTTCAGCTCGCCAGGCAGGTTGTAGTCACCCCAGAAGCGCAGCAGGTGGCGGGGCGTGTAGCTGTTGAAGGTTGCGCCAGACGCCGTGCTGCCATCACCCGGGTCGTTGAGAAACTTGGTCGAGGTATAGGTATAGCCGGCGAACAGTTGCAGGCCAGCCAGCACCTCGCCGCTGATTTCCGCATCGAAGCCTTCGGCGCGTACCTTGCCGCCTGCCACGTAGCAGTTGGTTTCGCCGTCCTGCCCGCACACCGAGTTGTAGTCGTACTGGGCGCGGTTTTCCTGGTCGACGCGGAACACCGCGAAGCTGGTGTTGACCCGGCCGTCCAGCAGTTCGCCCTTCAGGCCGATCTCGTAGTTGGAGCCTTCGATCGGCTTGAGCGGGGCGAGGTCTTCGGTCAGTTCGGTTTGCGGCTTGAAGATGTCGGCATAGCTGACGTAGGCCGACCATTGGTCATTCAGTGCGTAGATCAAGCCACCGTACGGCGTGACTTCACCGCTTTCCTTCGCATGTGAAGGGTCGGGCGATGCCGTGGTGAAACGCGTCAGTTCGTAGTCGTACTTGTAGTTGCTGACCCGTGCGCCCAGCACCAGGGTCAGCGGGTCGGTCAGCTTGTAGCGCAGCACGCTGTACACGCCATTCTGGCGAATCTTGGCCTTGGAAACACCGGCGTAGGTAGTGCCGAGCATTTCATCCAGGGTGGGTTCGCGAGGCGAGACCGGGTCATAGATGTTCATCGGGCCGAGGTTGAGCAGGCCGCCTTGCAGGTCGTCGGTGCGCAGGTCGCTGGCGTTGGCACCCACCACGATCTCGTGCTCATGGCCGAAGGCGCGCCATTTGCCGGTGAGGTTGATGTCGGCGCCCTGGTTGATGTTCTCGAAGTCGTACAGGTAGGCACGCGACTGCATGCCGTTACCGGTGGCCGGGTCGACGGCGCCGCGGCCGAAGCTGTAGAAAATGTCGTTGGTTTCGCGGACGTAGCTGCCGGAGGCTTTCAGGCGCCAGTCTTCGTTGAAGTCGTGGGTGATATCGGCGAAGTAGGTGGTCTGCTTGTTGTTCCACTTGTTCCAGTCGGCGCCGGTAAAGGTCGAGCGGCTGACGTTCACCGCGCTGCCGTCCTTGTTGCGCGGCAGGCCACCGAAGTAAGGCGTCGAATGCAGGTCTTCGACGCTGGCACCGGCGGCGACCGTGGTGGAGTCGCTGAGGTCGTATTCGAGAATCCCGTACAGCACGTTCTTGCGGCTATCCGCCGTGTCGTAGAAGTAGTCGCGGTCTTCATGGCCGGCGACCAGGCGCCCACGCAGCCGGCCATCGGCGGTTAGCGGGCCGCTAGCGTCGATGGTCTGGCGATAGGTGTCCCAGGAACCGGCGCTGGCGGTGATGGAGAGTGAAGGCTCGGCCTTCGGACGCTTGCGCACCAGGTTGATCGCCGCACCCGGGTTGCCGCTGCCTTGCAGCAGGCCGTTGGCGCCGCGCAGGACCTCGACACGGTCGTACAACAGGGTATCGGAGGTGAAGCTGCTGCCGATGCCGTAGTAGCGGCGGTCCAGCGGCACGCCGTCGTACTGGATGGTCTCGACCTCGAAGCCGCGCGAGTAGATGTACTTGCCGCCGGACGGGCTCTGGTAGGTGGTGATGCCGGTGGTTTTTTCCAGCACCTGGTCGAGGGTGTCGAGGCGCTGGTCGTCCATCGCCTTGCGGGTGACCACGCTGACCGACTGCGGGATGTCCTTGAGGCGATGGGTGCCTTTGCCGATGGTCACCGCGTTGGACGTATAGCTCCCCGAGTCCTCGGTGGTGGCATCGAACTGGCGCCCGGAAATGTTCACCGGGCCCAGGTTCAGGGCGGATGCATCGGCGGGCCCGCTGAGGGTGATGGTGTGGCCATCGAGCTGGTAGGTCAGGCCGCTGTCGCGCAGCAACAGGCGCAGGGCCTGTTCCGGCTCCATGTTGCCCTTGACCGCCGGCGCCGGGGTGTTGTGCACCGCGTCCGGGCTATACAGCAGTTGCAGATTGGCCTGCTTGGCCAGGGTATTCAGAGCCCCCACCAACCCTTGCGAAGGGATATCCAGCGCGACCGGCTCGGCTTGCGCTGCCATGGACGCTGCCAGCGCACAGGCGAGTAGCGACGAAGGGAGGATGGCCAGTGTTTTCCTGCGAACCGCCCGGGCGAGCGGCGAAACCGTGGTAATGGTCATGCGGATACTCAGTGTCAGCAGATAGATTACTTATGAGTTTTATTTGCATTTATGTAACGTGCCGGCTCCCCAGAACCGGAAAAATCAATGTGAAAATTCTGTGATTTCTTCTTCCACCCGCTTGCCGTCGCGCAAGCGCAGCAGGTGATCGGCCACGTCGAAGTAGCGGTCGTCGTGGCTGATGACGATGATGGTCTTGCCCAGGCGCTTCAGCTCCGGGAGCAGTTCGGTGTAGAAAATGCGCCGGAAGGTCGGGTCCTGGTCGGCGGCCCACTCGTCGAACACCAGCACCGGGCGTTTCTCCAGCCAGGCGTTGACCAGTGCCAGGCGTTTGCGCTGGCCGGTGGACAGGTCGGTGGTGGTGAAGGCGCCATCGCGGATCTGCACCTTGTGGGCGATCTCCAGGCGTTGCAGGTACTTGCCGGCGTCCTCCGGCAAGGCCTGGCCGCCCTGCAGCAGGTCATCGAACAGGTAGTAGTCGGCAAACACCGTGGTGAACAACTGGCGGTAATCGTCGCGGTTGCTGGCGGTAACGGCTTGGCCGTCCAGCACGATCTCGCCTTCATGGGGCGCGTACAGGCCCAGCAGCAGCTTGATCAATGTGGTCTTGCCGCAACCGTTCTCGCCGACGATGAACAGGATGTCGCCCTGTTCGACGCGAAGGTTGATCGGCCCCAGGGCAAACGGCGCGGCACCGTCCACTGGCGGGAAGGCGAAGCGCACATTGCGCAGTTCGAGGCTGCTGATCTGCCGGTCGGGGACCTCAGGGGCGTCGAGCAGCAGGTGCGGTTCGGGCGAAGAGAACTGGGTCGACAGCTCGGCAATGCGGCGGAAGGCGATCTGTGCGCGGCTGACAATGGGCAGGGTCGAAACCAGGTGCTCAAGCGGCCCCTTCATGAACAGCAGCACCAGCACGAAACCGCTGGTGACCTTCGGGTCGGTGATCAGCTCGGCCTGTTGCAGGGCCAGCACCAGCCCGATGACCACGAAGAACAGCATCGAGCCCAGGCTCTTGGCGACCACGAAGATGTTGATCGAGCGGATGTGGGTGTCGCGGATGAAGTTGGCGGTGCGGCTGATGCGTTCGTCGAACATGCGCTGGCGCCGCGGGCGGCTGATGCGCAGCTCCTTGGCCCCGGACGCGACACCGCTGTAATGCCGCTGCATTTCGTCTTCTGCCTCGCGGGCCGCATGGAAGCCGCGGATACCGCGCACCCGTGCGATGTACTGCACGGCCGTGCCGACCAGGATGGCGCAGGCGGTGATCAGGAACATCGGCAAGGACAGCTGGGCCAGGTAGCCGAGGCAACCCAGGGTCACCGACAGGGAAATGGCCAGCGGCGCGAAGGCGAAGGCAAAGTCGCTGATGGTGTCGACGTCATGGGTCAGCACCGGGATCAGGCGGTGGCTGCGGTAGCGCTCGATCTGCTCGATGGGCGCGCTGAGCACTTTTTCGCCGAGGTCGCGGCGCAGCCTGGCGATCACATGCTGGCCGACATAGTTGGTGCCGATGTCCGAGGCGATGGACGCGCACAGGGCAAGCAGGCAGATACCGGCGAACGCCAGTACCACCCCCCAGGTGATGGCGCCGGGGGCATGCAGCAGGTTGTTGATGTTGGCGAGCAGCAAGGTGATGCACAGGCCGCCGACGATCCCCAGCACGACGGCCAGGGCGACGATCAGTCGGTAAGGCTTGAGCAGGCCGAGGAGTTCGCGGAGTGCGCCAGGGGTCGATCGGTTCATGGTGAATTCCTGGTGGGTACGCGGATGCGGTTTCGGCGCTGCGCGTGCGAGCGCCGTGTGGGCTGGTTGCCCAGTGAAAAGACGTGTGAGAGGGGTTGTGATTTAGCCGGGCCGGGCCGTGCGCCCGGGCAAGCCAGGTACCGCTGGCGGTACCCGGCAGAGGGGTGTTGCTCAGAGCGCGCGGGCTACCCGGAAGCCCAGCCAGTCACCGCGCACATAGGGTTCGCGGTAATTGCGGTTGCCCGAGCGGGAGAACACCGGCGCTTCGCTGTAGTCGTTGCCGCGGATGTGGTTGTACTCGCAGCTCGCTTCCATCCACGCGCTGCCATCGCCGGGCGCGCCGACGTAGCTGTCGTGGCGGCAGTCGGCAACCCATTCGTAGACGTTGCCGTGCATGTCGTAGAGGCCGAAGGCGTTGGCCGGGAAGCTGCCGGCGGGCGAGGTGTAGTTGTAACCGTCGGCGGCGCCATAGGTGTTGGCGTGCTTGGCGATGCTGTATGCCTTGCCTTCATCGAAGGGGAACGGGAACGGGCCGCTGGAGCCTGCGCGGGCGCCGTATTCGCGCTCGGCTTCGCTGAGCATGCGGTACTGCTTGCCGGTCTTCTTCGACAGCCAGGCGACGTAGGCCTTGACCTCGTCATAGCTGATGCACACCGCCGGCTGGTCGGGGCCTTGCGGGTAGCTGGGCTTGCCGTTGGTGCAACGGCGCCCTGGGCGGTCGTCGCCGTCAGGCAGGGTGACCTTGGCTTCGCGTTGCCAGGCCTGCAGCTGCTTGGCCTGCACCTGGAACTGGCTGATGGCGAAGGGTTTGGCGAAGGTCACGGTGTGCATCGGGCCTTCGTCGGGCTGGCGGCCGACTTCGTCATCCGGTACGCCCATGGTGAAGCTGCCGGCGGGCAGCACGACCATTTCGGGGCAGTCCTTGCAGTCCTTGAAGGTTTTGCCGGGTGTGTGCGTGCCGGCGGCAAAGGCCGGGGCGCTGGCGAGCAGGGCGGCCACCAGGGCCAGGGGCTTGAACATGTGCATGGCGGTTCTCTTGAAAGGCGAAAGGTCAGGCGAGTTGCGGGGCGAGGATGGCCATCACCCGGTCGATCTCGGCTTCGTCGTTGAGCAGGCTCGGGGCCAGGCGCACAACCGGGCCGACATCACGGTCGACGGCATCGCTGATCACCTTGTTGGCCATCAGGTGGCGGGCGACGGCGTCGCAATCGCGGCCCTCGACGCGGAAGAAGGTGAAGCCTGCGCAAAGCTGGCTGCTGCGTGGCGTCACCAGCTGCACCTTGGCGTGCTCGGCGAGGCGCTGCTTGAGGTAGTCGTTGAGCTGGTGCACGCGGGCCTGGACATCGGCCTTGCCCAGTTGCAGGTGCAGTTCGAACGCCTTGCCCAGGGCCAGGCGATGGTCGAAGGCGTGGTAGCCACCGGGGGTCATCAAGGTGCCGAAGTTCTCGCCCTTGGTGAAGGTCGGCAGGCTGGGCACCAGGTAGGGCTGGGGCTTTGTTTCGCGGGCGATGATCACGCCGGTGCCGCGTGGGCCGAACAGCCACTTGTGGGTGCCGGCGATGAAGTAATCGCAGTTGAAGTCGGCGAAGTTCACGTCCTCGATGCCAAAGCCGTGCACGCCGTCGACCACGTAAATGATCCGGTCTTGCTCGTCGCGGCTCTGGTTGACGGTTTTCACCAGTTCGCCGACTTCACGGATCGGCAGCTTGACGCCGCTGCCGGACTGCACCCAGGTCATGCCGAGCACGCGGGTTTCGGGGCGGATGGCCTGGCGGATATTGCCGAGCATTTCGTCCACCGAGGCCAGCTGCGGGTCCTTGAACAACGCCACCCGGCGCACCTGGGTGCCCATCAGCCGTTCGCGGTAGGCCAGGCGGGTGTTGGTGGAGTAGTGCTCGTGGGCGCTGACCAGGATCTCCTTGCCCGGCGCCACCTGCAGGCCGCCGTAGATCATCGACAAACCCTCGGTGGTGCTGCCGGTCAGGGCCACCTGGCCCGGCTGCACGCCAAAGTAGCGGCCGGCCCAGGCGCGCACTTCGTTTTCATAGCCCCAAAGCTCCTCGCGGTCCCAGTCGACCATTTCGCCCGGGTTCTGGTCCAGCCGCGCACGGAAGCGGGCGATGGCCTCGCTGACCACACGGGGGTGGGAGGCAAGCAGGAAATTGCAGAAGTGCAGGTAGGCCGGGTCCAGGTCGAACTGCTGGCGCAGGGCCTGCCATTTGTTCTGGCCGGGCTTTGCCACAGGCGTGGCAGCCAGTGCGGTCTGGGCAAAACTGCCGGTCAGGGGCAGGGCGGCGGCAAGCACGCCTGCCTGCTTGAGAAAGCTGCGACGGTCGTTCATCAGCCACGCTCCGCTTGGGTGTTGGTGCCGGGTTTGGCCAGGCGTTGCACCTCTTCCCAAACGCGCAGGAAGTTGCCGCCCCACAGCTTGGCAATGTCGGCGTCGGAGTAACCGCGCTGGATCAGTTCGGCGGTGACATTGCGCGACTCGCCGACGTTCATCCAGCCGGTGACGCCGCCGCCATCATTGAAGTCGGAGGCGATGCCGACATGGTCGATGCCGATCTTGCGCACCGTGTAGTCGATGGCGTCGACCATGTCCTTGACCGTGGCGCGGGGCTCTTCGTCGAGGATGGCGTAGAGCGCGCTGGCGTACTCGCCAAACTTCTTTTCCGGCCAGATGGAAATGATCGCGTCGCCCGGCATCAGGGCGTTGGCCAGGCCGTTCAGCGGCTGCAGGTCGAAGCGTTTGCGCAGGGAGTTGAGCTTGTCCAGGGTGCCCTGGCTCAGCGGCTTGAGGTAGGCCGGGAAGCCCACCACCTGAACCACGCCGCCGCTGTGCTTGATCGCTTGCAGCTCGTGATCGCTGAGGTTGCGGGGGATGTCTACCAGTGCACGCGGTGCGGAGTGCGAGGCGACCATCGGCGCGCGGCTCAGGCGGGCGACGTCTTCCAGCGCCAGGGTAGACATCTGCGACACGTCGATGATCACACCCAGGTCGTTGAGCCGGCCCACGGCCTGTTCACCCAGCGGCGACAGGCCGCCGAGGGCGTCGGGGGTGTCGTTGAGGAACGGCAGCGGGCGCGAAGAGTCGGCCCAGGCGTTGTTGCCCACGTAGCTGAAGCCGAACATGCGCATGCCGCGCGCGGCCCAGGTGTCCAGGGCATTGAGGTCGTGGCCCAGGGGGTAAGCATTGAGCATGCTGAGGAAGATCGCGAACTTGCCTTCGCCGTGCAGGCGTCGGAAGTCAGCGGGGGTGTAGGCGATGGCGACCTGGTTGGGGTAGTCGCGAACCATGCCGGTGAGGATCTTGTAGCGCATTTCCTGCTGCTGGCGCGCTTCGTCGACGAAGGCGGCAGTCGGGCGATGGGGTGCGTTGGCGCCGTTCCAGATTTCCGGCCAGCCGAAGATCGTCAGCGCCGCGCCAGAGAGGCGGCCGCGGCCGGCCTTGACCAGGTCGAACTGGCCGCTGCCATCCTTGTCGGCCTCTTTGCCTTCGGTGCCGAAGTTCAGTGGCACGGTGATGTGGCTGTCGAAGGAGATGATGCGTTCCTGCAGCGCTTGGGCATGTTTCATCACCTCGCGCGGGTAGCCGGCGGGCAGGTAGATGAAGAAGTACCAGGCCGCGGCGCCCGCGAGTGTGAGGATCAGCGCCAAGGCGGCGAGGTAGGGGGCCTTGCGCAAGTGTGTCGTGTTCATTGCCATCCCGTTGGTTGCCAGGGTCGATGCGGTTGCGGCAGCCGCGATCACGGGGCTTGCCTGTCACGGAGGGACGAGAGCGGCAGGGGGAAATTTAGCGGTGTGCTACCGGTAAATTTGCTGCCCGGCATCTCGTTCTAGCTCGATAGGCGTGGCTGACACGGATACGGATGTGGCGATGAGGTTTTCCAGGCGTGGGTTCATGGTAGGGCTGGCGGTAGCCGGGGCGGCGGGTTCGGCAGCGTGGTATGCGCGCCAGCCGCAGGACCACGACGAGAAGCTCAGGAAAGATGAGGTGGAGACCCCCGGTGAGGCCACGGTCGAGGCCGCCGCCAGTGCGGGCGTGCGCATCGGCGACAAGCTGCGCGGCATCTGGGACCTGCGCTTCAGTGGTGCCGAGGCCGGCTTGGATGGCCTGCCGTTGCAGGGCGTGCAGATGCTGCTGGATGTCGGCCCGACCGGCCGCTCGCTGCGCGGCTTCATCGACGTGGCCGAGCGCCTGCGCGGCAGTGACCCGCCGCGCTACCGGGTGCTCGGCGAGCTGGTTGCCGCCGATGCTGGCAAAGTTCGCTGGCGCCTGGTGCCGGCTGGGGCATCAGCGCCGAGCCATGAACTGGAGGCGACCCTCGATGAAGTCTGGGCGTCCTGGGGCAACGCCGGTGCCGGCACCCTGACCGGGCGCATCCGCCGCATCGACCGGCCGCTGCTGAGCCCTGAGCCAGACAACCACTTCGTCGCCAGCAAGCGCGCCTTCCCCGAGGCACGCCAGGTCACGCCGCTGGCGCCGGCGCTGATGGCCTGGCTGAATTCGCCCGAGCACCGGCTGTTTCACCAGGTGTGGCATGCCACCCGGGACAAGTGGCACCGCCTGGACGATAGCAAGCGCGATGCCCTGCGCGGTGCCGGCTGGCAACCTGGCCCGCGTGACGCCGAACGCGGCGCACGCGGGCGGCGCAAGCACCTCAATGGTTCCGGCGAGGACTTCTTCTTCATGCACCGGCACATGCTGGGGCATGCGCGTGGCTTGCAGCCCGACTTGCCGAACTGGGCGCAACTGCCGCTGCCGTCACCGCAGCTTGAGTACGACCGGCAAGGGTTCATCCGCTATCAGGAAAACCATGACGGCAACTCGGTGCCGCCGGCCTGGGTCGCGGCCAATGATGAAGAACTGAGCCAGTGGCTGCATGGCATCAAGGCGGCAGAAACGTTCTTCAGCAATTTCCAGGTCTGGGAATCGCAGTACCAGGACCCTGACTACCTCAGCCGCCTGACCCTCGGGCAGTTCGGCTCGGAGGTGGAGCTGAACATCCATGACTGGCTGCACATGCGCTGGGCAACCGTCACCCGCGACCCTTCCAATGGTGCGCCGGTGATGGGCGACCGGAACCAGACGGACTATGCGGCGCGCTGGTTCCGTGAGGAGAACGACTTCCTCGGCGACCCGTTCTCGTCACACGTCAACCCGGTGTTCTGGCGCTTCCATGGCTGGATCGATGACCGTATCGAGGACTGGTACCGGGCCCATGAGCGGGCCCATCCGGGTGAGGTGCAGCGGCGCGAGGTCAATGGTGTGTCGTGGTTTGCGCCGGGGCGCTGGGTGCAGGTTGGCGACCCTTGGCTCGGGCCGATGACCCATGGTTGTGGGGGGATTTCCGATGCCGGGGGCGGTGCTGGGGAGATGGAGGTGGAGGCGATGAAGCTGGCGTTGCGCATTGCCTTTAGCGGTGAGCGGGATGTGGATGATTTGCTGCGGCGTACGCCCCGCAGGCCTTGGTATGCGCGGCATATGAAGTTGCCCGAAAGGTCATAGTGGGGGGCAACGGCTCGCAGGTGTTTGCCGTGGAAGGTTCAGCGCT